>JANPLG010000469.1:0-46736 GCA_031426395.1 Actinomycetes bacterium | reverse complement strand
GCCGAGGATTTGCGAAGCGTAGCGTTCGGTAAGCAGTTGCATCGGGGCCACCAACCACGAAGCCAAGAGGAGAGGCTCGCGGGTAACCTTCTCCTCGGCGCAGCCGAACCCCTTATGGTTCTGGCTCCGCCAGGTTAGGGGTTAAGGGTTCGGGGTTCGGGGTTCAGGGTTCAGTCTGTCGTGGACGGCCTTGGCCCTATACCCGAAGTGGTCGCGCTGACCGAACAGCCCGTTTCATGAGAATGCTTCTATGAGAGCCCCCGTCTGGCCAATGGTCAGGCGGGGGCTTTCCGCATGCGGCACGGCCATTGATGCTGCAAGGTGCGGGTGTCCGCAACCTTTGACACGCCGTCACTCCAACAACGACACCGTCAGGCTTCACGGCCGCCGACGGGCCAGCGAGGCCCGCGCTCGCACAGAAGCACACCTCCAGCACCCATGTAGGGCACGCTCGCCGCAGCGTGCCGCAACACCCGCCACGCAATGTCACCTGCCGCCAAACCGATGTCACGTCCGTCGCCGACGGGCCGGAGCGGCGTCCCGTACCCGATAGGTCGATCACAAAGCCGTGTGTGGATCGAACGCCTTCTAGATCCGGTTCTCCCTACCTGTTAATGGCAGTCGCACCCGGGAGCGGGTTGGTCGCGGGTCGTTTGGAGGCGGTGCGGGTGCGGGAAGGATAGGGACGCGTGCGTTCCGCCTGGTTCCTCGTCCCTCAACCGGCGACGCCTCTTCTTCCTATCGATACCCGGAGCCTCGCGCACGGCTGTTGCTGGTCCCGCGACCACGGTCGAGTTCTCCCAGAGTGCGGGAGGCCGAGGGACCAGACGCGACCCGTCGGACGCCGGCCCGCTTTGCCCAAGGAGCATTGATTTTGTCCGATCAAGCCTCGGAACTCCCCATCCTAGTCCATTGCCACCTGCGCTGGGACGGCGTCTGGCAGCGTCCGCAGCAGCTCATGTCCCGGATGGCGCGCCGCCGCAAGATCGGCTTCCTGGAGGAGCCGATCTTCCTGCAGAACGGCGAGCAGCCGTATCTCCACGTGCGGGAGAGCCAAGGCGTGACCATCGCGCAGCCGCATGTGCCGCCGCAGGACGAGTGGCTGCCCCAGGTGAGCGAGTCCAACCAGCGGATCATCCGGGAGCTGGTCCAACCCTTCATCCGGGAGCACGGCTTCACCAACGGCATCCGCTGGCACTACGCCCCGATGGCGATCTACCTGCAGGAACTCCAGCAGCCCGCCGCCGTGGTGTACGACTGCATGGATGAGCTATCTGCCTTCCGGGGCGCGCCCCCGGCCTTGGTGCAGTGCGAGCGGCAATTGATGAGCCAGGCGGACCTCATGTTCACCGGCGGGTTGAGCATGTATCTCAACAAGCGGGAGCACCACGGCAACTGTCACCGCTTTGATTCCGGGGTCGACCTGGAGCACTTCGCGCAGGCGACGGAGCCGATGACGCCGGTGCCTGATGACGCGCGGGACAGTCCCCGCCCCATCCTCGGCTACTATGGCGTGATCGACGAGCGGATGGACTACGACGCCATCCGCGCCCTCTCGGCCGCCTTCCCGGAGGGGACCGTGAAGCTCGTTGGGCCAGTTACGAAGGTCGACCCGGCGGAGTTGCCGCAGGCCCCGAACATCGTCTACGTAGGCCAGCGCAGCTACGCGGACCTCCCCCGCTACCTGAAGGCGTTCGACGTGGCGCTCGTGCCTTTCGCGGACAGTTCCGCCACGCGTTTCCTCAGCCCAACCAAGACGCTGGAGTACTTCGCCGGCCGCAAGCCGGTGGTCAGCTCGCCCATCAACGACATCGTGGAGAACTATGCGGACACCGTCTGGATCGCACGGAATCCCGAGGAGTACGTGGCGTCGGTGCGGGAAGCACTCTCTGGGAACAATGGGGAGCGATTGGAGCGCGGCATCGGCTACGCGCGGGAGAAGACCTGGGACGCCATCGTGCAGCAGATGGAATCACTGCTGATGGACACCGTTTCACAGAAGAGCCTGAAAGCTGCGGCCTGATCCGTAGAGAGGCAGGAGCGTCCGCTACTTCACCTTCAGCCGCGTGCGGGTGTCCGGGGCTTCCTCCGGCCAATGCCGGGCCAGTGCCGCGAATTCATCCGGGGAGAGCGTCTCTCCCCGGCGGCGGAAGTCGATTCCCGTGGCGTCCAGCGCCGCCAGCGCCTGCTCCCGGCTCCAGCCGGTGCTGGGGCCGGTGAGCGCGTTCCCGAGGTTCTTCCGGCGCATCTGGAAAGCGGACTGCACCACCGCCGTGTACCGCCGCTCGGGAATGTCCGGGAAGCGGCGCTCTTCCAGCACCTCGAAGCGGAGGATGGCGCTGTCGACCTCCGGCGCGGGTAGGAAGGCGTGGCGGGAGACGGTGGCCACCATGCGGACATCGGAATAGAGGTTGGCGAAGAGGGTAAGCGATCCGTACTCCGAGGTGTCCGGCCTAGCGGTGAGGCGCTCCGCCACCTCCTTCTGCACCATCAGCACAATCCGGCGAAAGAGGTGCCGGTGCTCCAGCAGCCGGATCACCACCGGGCTGGTGATGCTGTAGGGGATGTTCGCCACCACCACGTGCCGGCCCGGTCCCAAGGTTTCTGGGATAAGGGTGTCGAGATCCGTCTGCAAGAAGTCGCCGTGGAGCAGCGTGAGGTTGGCCAGCCCGCTCGCCGTCTCTTCTGTCAGCGCTGCATGGAGGCCGGGGTCGATCTCCACCGCCAACACGCGGCGCACCCGCTCCGCCAGGACGTGGGTCAGGGCGCCGAGGCCCGGGCCGATCTCCAGCACGCCGTCCTCCGGCGCCAGTTCCCCGGCGTCTGCGACCTTGCTGAGCAGGTTCCCGTCCACCAGGAAGTTCTGCCCCCAACGGCGGTTGGGGTGAAGGCCGCGGCGGCGCAGCAGCTCAGAGACAACGGCAGGAGAAGCAATGCGGTTCATCACCGCATAGCATAACCGCTGTGGTCATTTGCGGTTTGCGGATTTCGGAAAGCGGAATGGGATGCGGGTTGGCTGAAGGCAGGAGGTCGCCCGGTGTGGGGAAAGGTAACCTTGAAGTCTCTCCATCCCTCCATCACTGCCTGTCCGGACGGGTCGAGAGTGAGAGACGGCTGAGCCAACCGCCTGCCTTCACCCCCAACCCCTGACCCCCATCTCACAACCCCCATCAGGAATCTTGTCCGTTGAACTTCACACCTGAAAGCTGTCACTTCCCCAGCAACATGCTGGCTCGCCTGCGCCGATCGGGTGCTGCGTCCTTGCGCCTGGTGGCTGCGGCCTCGATTGCCCTGCTGGCTGCCGGTGCGGCCACCCACGCGCCCGCTGCTCCGGAGAGCGGTGGAGCGACCCGTAAGGCGTTCCGCGCCATGCTGGATCGGCCCCGAGTCGATCTCAAGCCAGAGGTGAGGGTCGATGCGGCGGCCGGCGCGGAGACTGAGTTCACTACGGAGCGGGGCCGGTTCCGCAGCGAGGCGACGGAGAGCGTGCCGTTCCTGGTCTACAAGCCGCTCGCAAAGCCTGGAAGTCATGACAGGGTGCCCGCTGTCATCGTTCTGCATGGTACCGGCGGTACCAAGGAGGGGACCCGGGACACGCTCAAGGAGCTGGCGGCGCGCGGCATCCTCGCCCTCGCCATCGACGCGCGCTACCACGGGGAACGGGTTCCCGGGGGTGCCCACGGTGCTCGGGAGTACAACGAGGCGATCATCCGCGCCTGGCGGGAGAAGGACCCCAAGCGCCAGGAGCACCCCTTCTACTACGACACCGTCTACGATCTCTGGCGGACCGTCGACTACCTCCGCAGCCGACCGGATGTCGACCGGAACCGGGTCGGGATGATCGGCTTCAGCATGGGCGGAATCCAGACGTGGCTTGCGGCCGCCGGTGATGAGCGCGTGGCCGTGGTGGCTCCGCTGATCGGTGTGCAGAGCCTGAGGTGGAGCCTGGAGAACGAGCGGTGGCACGCCCGCGCGGGCACCATCCAGGCGGCGCACGAAGCCGCTGCGAAAGATCTCGGCGAGTCCAAGGTGAATGCCCGCGTCTGCCGGGTCCTCTGGAGCAAGATCGTGCCGGGGATCACGGACCGCTTCGATTGCCCGCGAATGCTGGCCGCCATCGCCCCGCGGCCGCTCTTCATCGCCAATGGGGAGAAGGACCCGAACTGCCCGATCGAGGGCGCGCGGATCGCCTTCGCCGCTGCGGAAGAGGCCTACCGCGCGAAGAACGCCTCGGATCGACTGAAGATCGACATAGCCCAGGGCGTCGGCCACGCCGTCACGCCCGACCAGCGCCGCCAAGCCTTCGACTGGCTGGCGCGCTGGCTACGGGCGAGGTGAGAGGGGCGTTCCTGGTACACGGTTCGCCAAATGATTGGAGCGTGCCGAGCGCATGAAGCACTGGTCGAAGGCTACAGCCACGAGGAAATCACGGCACTAGCTTTGAGTACCGTTGCCCGGATCGAGGGCTGACCTCCCGCCGTCCCACCGAAACCCGAACCGTGACCGTGAGGGAGCGCGTCGTGCCGCAGCGGAGCTTCAGGTCCGATGAGCCGCTTCCTGACGGTCGCGGTTCGGGAGATGTTGCTGGATGCAAAGGGTGTACACCAGTGCTGTGAAGCTTCTTCTGGCAGGTCGAATGGGAGAATGGAGGAAAGGGAGACATCGCGGCCGGAGCCTCATCGATTCACCCTCTCTCCCACTCTCCCATTCCGCCGATAGTCCGCGTGCTTCGGTCCGTAGCCGCTACTTCACCCGCGATTGGACGGTGCGTGAGTTGTCAGCGGTATCGGTCTCACACGTCACCACGGATGCCTGCGCGGTGAGCGTCCAGGTGCCCCGGTTGACGATTGTGGTGGACCATGTGAAGGAGCGTGTGACGCTGCTTCCAACGGCCAGCGTCACGGTCTGAGCCGAGCTCACCGTCCCGGCCGGCGCGCTGACCGAGAGCGTGAAGGTTTCCGACTTGTTGCCCTGGTTAGCCACCGTCACGCTCACCGTGGCGGGCTTCCCCGCAGTGACGGTGCCGGGCACGCTGAAGGCTGTCACTGCCACGTCACCGACCACAGGAGCGGTGCAGTTGCAGGTGGCGGCCCGTAAGTTATCCGCCGTGTCGGTTTCCCCGGCAAGGGCAGCTACCTGTGCGGTAAGGGTCTTCGTGCCGGCAGTCGCTCCACTGGTGTTCCAGGTGAACCAGAGCGTTCCGCTCGTTCCAGGGGCAAGGGTCGCGTTCTGAGCGCCGGAAGTAGTGCCGCCCGTAGCCGTCAGGGTCACGCTTAAGGTTTCGCTCTGGGTTCCCTCGTTGCTGACCGCCACCGGCACCGAGATCACATCGCCCTGCGTGGTGCTAGCAGGCGCGCTCACGGAGACCACCGCCACGTCCCGCACTATGGCGGTGAGCGTGATCTCCGCAGAGGCGCTGTTGTCGGCCAGATCGGTCTCGCCCGGGACCGCTGATGCCGTCGCCGTCAGGACGTAGCTCCCGGACGCCACCCCGCTGGTGCTCCAGGTGAAGGAGAGAGTGGTGCCACCGCCCGCCGGAACCGTCACCGCCTGGGGCGCGGAGGGCGCTCCGGCAGTTGCGCTCAGGCTGACCGTGAACGTTTCCGCCGTCTCCCCGGTGTTGCTCACCGCAACCGTCACCGGCGTCGTGGCACCCTGCGGCGAACTCGAAGGGAGCGAGACGCCGGTTACCGCAACGTCGTGCGTTACCACGGGAGCCTGAAGGAAGCCGTCCCCCAGGTTGAGGCGTCCGTGGGTGGCGCACTTGCCTTGAAGGGTCGCCGTGGGTAACGCCGCGGTGAGGATGGCCTCCCGGATGGAACTGGCGCTGGCACCCGTATTGGCCGCGGCATAGAGCGCGGCAGCTCCCACCACGTGAGGGGCCGCCATTGAGGTTCCGGTCTTCAATCCGTACTGCCCGCCAGGAAGCGTGCTCCAGACGTTCTCTCCGGGAGCGAACAGGTCAACGGAGGCCGCTCCGTAGTTGGAGGAGGCGGACAGCTCACCGGTGGCCCGCAGCGACCCGACGCTGATCACCGCCTCGTAAGATGCGGGCTCCTCGGATGCGGTGCCCTGAAGAGTACTGAAGTTGCCCGGATAGCTGGCAGTGGCGTCGTTGTTGCCCGCCGCGTTGCCCGCCGCGGCCACGAAGAGAATCTCCGCCTTGGCCGTGCGCAGCACAGCCTCGTGCAAGCTCCGGGAATAGAAGGGACCGGTCCAGGAGTTGCAGACCGCGACGATGTTCAATCCGTGCCGCGCCTTGAGGTCGCGCAGGTAGTTGAGCGCCGTGATGGCATCCGAGCTTGAGCCGCCGTAGGGACCGAGGAACTTCGCGGGGATGACCGTCACATCCCAGGCAACTCCCGCCACGCCCGCGCCGTTCCCGCCCCTGGCACCGGCGATACCAGCCACGTGGGTGCCGTGCGCGTCCTCGCCCGCGTCATGGAGCGAGTTGTCGCCGTAGTAGAAGTCCCAGCCGTGGACATCGTCCACGTAGCCGTTTCCATCGTTGTCCAGACCATCGACCGGATCGAACGGGTTGGTCCAGATGTTGTCGGCCAGGTCGGGATGCGTGAGGTCGATCCCCTCGTCCAGGACCGCCACGTAGACGGTCGATGAGCCGGTGGCACCGGAGGCCCATGCCTTCTCCGCCTGGCTGCCAAAGCTATTCGAGGTGGAGGGTGGGCCGACCACCGGCTGGTCGTCGCTATAGGCTCCCCACTGACGGCCGATGGCGTAGTCCGGATCGTTCGAGACTGCTGCGGGAAAGAGTCGCCAGTTCGGCTCGGCAAACTCCACATCCGGGTCGCGGCTCAGGGCGGCGAGGGTGTCCGGAACGCTGAAGCGGGTGGCGGCGCGCACCACGGACGGATGGCCCAGATCGCGGTCGCCCTTCGATGAGAGCACCGCGTCCAGGCGGGCACCTACCCGGCTCAAGGCAGTGCGGGCACGCGTCTCCGAAGCGGTGGACCGGAACCGCACTAGCACTTCGCCGGGTACGTAGGGAAGCTCCATCGCCTCCGCGCCCAACTCCGTTGCCGCCAGCCCGCCGAGGGCGGCGACCAGCGCGGCGAGACAAACCAACGAGGGGAGAGTTTTTTGCTTCATTTCGGTCTGCCGGGAACGGCCCCCTTGCTAGAGAGCAGCATCTGCAAACCGTATTGGCGTCAGACTCCAGGCACGCCATCCACCATCTGGACGAGTCGCGTCCATCGCAAGTTGGGGACCGTACCTCCCACTAGGATCAGCCTTTGTTCGCTTGCTATGCGTTCGCCCGAAGACTTCACGCCTGGTGTAGCGGGGACTCCGATTCCAAAAGGTGGACTTCGAGGCTGACGTGTTCAGCCGAGGATGGTGGGCCGCGATCTGCTCCGCCTCGCCGATCCACTGATGGGTGGATGATCCTCAGCCGCTCCAGCCGCCCCTACTTGGTTTGCGAGCCAGGGGAGGCGGGGTAAGCACTGCAGTTCCTTGAATACGGCGGGAAGTAGTGAAGCGATGAAACAGCAGCAAAGCAAACAGGCATGGCTTGGCGGAATCGTGGCCCTCGGACTCGCCGGCTTATCGGCAGGATGCCAGCCCGCGCAGCAGGCCGAGGTGCGCCAGGATGTGCGAGGCGTCCGGGAATCCCTGGATCAAGCGGCGGAGAGCGCGCTCAACGTTGCGGCCAATGCCACGGTTGCGTCCAAGGTGAAGGCGACGCTGGGAAGCTGGAAGGGGCTGGATGCCAGCGCCATCAATGTGGACGTCAAGGACGGCCTTGTAATCCTCAAGGGCGACGTCAAGCAGTCGGAGCAGGCGGACCTGGCCGAGCGGGTAGCGATACAGGTCGAAGGCGTGCAGCGGGTTGAGAACCAGCTCACCATCCGCGTTCCCGCAAAGAGCTTCCCTACTGGCGGCACGGCAGCCGAGGGCACGTCTCCGTAGACTTCCCGGGACCACCCCTGGCCGTGCTCGCAACAGATTCCGGGAGTGCTGCCCCCTTGGAATCTCTCTTGCCCTCCCGGCACCCACATCCATGAAACGGTCGACATGCGAGAGCCGCCTTCGCCCGAAGTGCTCTTTATCCGGCACCCAGCGCCGTCATTCCGGGCTGTACTTGTCATGGGCGAGGGAGTGTTGCCCTCCCGGAACCCACTTGAACCCGGCTGGCGCGTGCTCTTTGCCCGACCCAACCGAGCAATGGGGTTCCTGTGAAACTAGCTTGGCCGACGGCGACCGATATGCTCGGGGGCCCTCGGAACCGCAAACCGCCCGACAGCCAGACACCCATCGATGGAGACTCTTTCTACTAGCATCCCAAGAGGTTTTTTAGGGTGATCGATGGGTAGTCAGGGGCATCCAGAGTGTTTCGAAAGTCGCCAGGGTGATCCGGTTGTCGAAGCCCGGCCGTGAACGGACCGGGCTGGGTTCTGGGAAAGACCGCTGAAGCGGCCTGATGGTGCGCATAGGTGCCGTTCGGCGTTGAGGTTGGTCTTCAAATCCGGTCCTTGGGGGGTCCCGTGACGCGATGGCGCTGTGAGACGCTGCGTCAATCGAATTGCCCTGAGGGGCATCCGGTCCCTGGGCTGTATTGATTCTGAGCAAGGATTGCTTTACGGGAAGGTGAGGCGGCGGCTAAAGGACAATAGTCGCGCGGCGCGCCAGACTGTTGTTGACCCCTCGTTTACTGAACGAGCTTGGCCCCGCTTCTTTCCTTCCCAACGATGCATTCGAACCGTAACTCCTCCCGATTCGGGCGCGTGGCGCTCAGCTCTGCCCTCATGGCGGCGGTGCTCGTCGGCGTTCCGCAGGCTGCGGAAGCTCAGGCGGCAAAGTTGCCCGTCCCGCAGGCCGGAAGCCCGGTTACGGCCTCCGGGACGGGCATCGGCGAACCGTCGGTGATGCCGGGGGTGCCGCCCGTGGCGCCCCCGGTCGATCGCCCCGGCGGATTACCGGAACTGCCCACCGTCCCCGTGACGCCCGCACCCCCGCTATCCGATCCCCCCGTGGTGCCGGAGCGCAACTACTGGCGCTACATCCTGATCCATCACAGCGCCTCTCCCAGCGGCAACGCGGCCTCCTTCGACCGGATGCACCGCTCGAAGGGGTGGGACGGTGTGGCCTACCACTTCGTGATCACCAACGGCAAGGGCGGCGCGGACGGCGAGCTTCAGGTGAGCAAGCGCTGGTGGGCTCAGAAGCACGGTGCCCATGCGGGCGGCGCGCCCTGGCTTCTCGCGGAGGAGCGGAACGCTTACAACGAGTTCGGCATCGGCATCTGCTTGGTGGGCAACTTCGAGAAGAGCAAGCCCTCCAAGCGGCAGGTCGAGACGCTGGTGAAGCTGGTTCGGAAGCTCCAGACCGATTTCAACATTCCGCACGAGAGCGTGATGGGCCACCGCCACGTCAAGGGCACTGCCTGTCCGGGCAGGCACTTCCCCTGGAAGACGGTCTTCGCGCGCCTCGACCTGGCTCACCCGACGCACCTGGTGAAGCACACCATCTACGGAACCCAGGAGCGGTGTCCGTGGTGCTGGAAGCAGACCGCCATTGCCGCCGCCAAGAGCGGCAACACGCGGCCCACGGTCATCTCACCGTTCACGGCGGACGTGCCGCCACCCACCGGAGCAACCGTCACGATGCCCACTGTGGGAAGCATCAACCCGCCCCCACGCTGAGACGGATGCGGGTTGCGATTGCGGCACGGGAGGGAACTGAACCGCAGAGACGCGGAGAACGCAGAGAAGAGGGCGAGGGAGACGCCAGCGGCTCGGGGTGGATCGCTGCATCGCGGTGGCCGCTCTGCTCATCAACAGCCTTCTCCGCGCTCTCTACCGTCTCTGCGGTTCAAACGCAGTCCCGTCATCCTCGCAACGATCTTTCAACCGTAACATCCTGGTGCCGCGCACCTCACATCAACCGGCGCAGTGGCCCGTTCACCTGCCGGGCTTTCCTGCCGGGTTCGTATGGCGCGATGCAGCGAGGTAGCGATTAGCGATGCTGACGGTGGAGGAAGGGGGCAGGACCCGCCTTTGCGATGGCTGGTCCCGCCGCGAGGTGCTGCGCGTCGGGGCGCTCTCCGCGCTGGGCGTGACCGTGGCGGATGCCATGCGGGCGGCGCCGGTGGCGGCGGCGCGGGCGCGGGCCAAGTCGGTCATCCTGATCTACAACTGCGGCGCTCCCAGCCACATCGACCTCTGGGACATGAAGCCGAACGCTCCGGACGAGATCCGCGGGCCGTTCAAGCCGATCTCCACCAACGTGGCCGGCATCCAGATCTCGGAGCTTCTGCCGGAACTGGCGAAGCGCGCCGACCAGTACGCCATCCTGCGGACCGTTGGGCACTCCCAGAGTCAGCACAACTCCGGGATGTACTACAGCATCGTGGGGAGGCCGTATCCAGTCGACAGCACGCTCATCAACCCGACCCGCAATGACTACCCTAGCTTTGGGACGCTGGTCGGCTGGCTGGCACGCAAAGAGCAGGCGATCCAGGCGCAGCAGCAAGGGGGACGCTCCAGCGCCATTCCGCCCTACGTCATCACGCCGGAGCCGCACTGCGACAGCACCGTCTACATCACGCCCGGCCAGTTCGGTGGGATGCTGGGGGCGCAGTACGACCCGTTCGTGCTGAACGCGGACCCCAACGCCGCCAACTTCAAGATCCCGGTGCTGGAGCCGGTGGCCGGCGTGACGCGGGAACGGATCGGCAAGCGGCGTTCGCTCCTCGCGGCGCTGGACCACGGCATGAGCTCGCTGGACGAGAGCTTCCTGCGGGAACTGGACACCGTCCAGCAGAAGGCGTTCAGCCTGGTGACCTCGCCGGAGGTGCGGCGGGCCTTCGACCTCAACCAGGAGCCAGCCTCCGTGCGTGACCGGTACGGCCGGCACAAGTGGGGCCAGAGCCACCTGCTCGCCCGCCGCCTCATCGAAGCCGGAAGCAAGTTCGTGACGACGGTGAACGGTCAGTCGATTGTCTGGGACACCCACAAGGACAACTTCAACGGCCTCAAGAACCGCCTCGTCCCGCCAGCGGAACGCGCGTTCGTGGCGCTTCTGGACGACCTCAAGGAGCGGGGCCTCCTGGACGAGACGCTGGTTATCTGGATGGGCGACTTCGGCCGTACCCCCAAGATCAACAGCGACGCGGGTCGGGACCACTGGCCTCCCTGCAACAGCATCGTTCTGGCGGGCGGCGGGGTGCGTGGCGGTCAGGTGATTGGGGAGTCGGACGAAATCGGCGCCTACCCGGTGAGCCGGCCCGTCAGCCCTGCGGACCTCCACGCAAGCGTCTTCCACGCGCTGGGCTATGACCCGCACGCCACCACCTACCGCAGCCTGGATGATCGCCCACTGCCGCTGTCGGAAGGCACACCGATTTCGGAGCTCTTCTGACGGTCCGAGGGTTAACTCCTCCGGTTGCGGCTCGGCGGAGCCTCGCCCCATCTGCACCAACAAAACGAGCGATCACAAAGTACTTTCGAAGCTTGTCAAGCACAAACCACGCGAGTCCTGGGCGGTTCGGGGGTCGACGCCCGGTCGTGAACGGACCGGGCTGGGTTTTGGGAAAGGCCGCTGAAGCGGCCTGATGTGCGGGAAGGTGCCGTCGGGCGTTGAGGTTGGCGCCCCGTTCCGCCCTAAACTGTGGGTAACGACTCTGACGCATAGCTTAGTTAGGGCGCATTTTGTTGGTACAGATGGCCTCGCCCTCCCAGGATCGCTTCGGCCCGAGACGCCTCCTCTCCTCTCCACACCGCCCTCCTTCCCGACGGTACCTCTCGGGCGTGGGAGTGCTGTCCTGCAGTGCGGCTGATCTTGCAAACGATGTGTCGCCGTGGCGAGACGCAGATCGCAACGGATCAGCCGCTTCGCTCTGCGGGGCGCTCGTCCCTGAGCGTCACTGCCTGTCCTCGACCCTTACTCGGTCCAAAGATCGCTGATCAATCGCTTCCCACGCCTACCCAGCGCGCATAGGTGAACCTTCGGTCCTCGTGGAACGGCAACGGGTCACCCGTGTTGCGATGCAGGCAAGGAGGCCGGCATGGATCAGGCGGATTCCGGGTCGGCGCCCGGGGGAAGGGCCGACGGGCAGACCGACGCCGAACTGGAGTCGGTCACGCTGCGGAAGGTCGCCTGGCGGCTGATCCCGTTCATGTTCCTGGTCTACGTGGTCAACATCCTTGACCGGACCAACTTGAACGCCGCGTCCGTGGCCCTCAAGCCAGCCCTCCGCCTCAGCGACGCCGACTACGGCTTCGCCTCCGGGATCCTCTTCCTGGGGTACCTGCTGCTCCAGATCCCCAGCAACCTGATGCTGGACCGGTTGGGGGCGCGCCGCTGGATCGGGTGGATCGTCATTGCGTGGGGCGTGGTCTCCGCCTGCATGATGTTTTCGCGGGACTTGCCATCGCTCTCATTCTTCCGCTTCATGCTGGGGGTGGCGCAGGCCGGCTTCTTCCCTGGGATGGTCCTCTACCTCACCTACTGGTTCCCCAACTCCATTCGGGGCCGCGCGGCCTCCCGCTTCATCCTGGCGGGCCAGGTGGCGGCGGTGATCAACAACCCACTAGGGGCGGCGCTGCTACGGCTGGACGGGGTTGCCGGATTGGCGGGCTGGCAGTGGCTCTTCTTGCTGGAGGGCATTCCGGCCTGCCTGCTTGGGGTGGCCGTCTTCTTCCTGATGACCAGCCGGCCGGAGCAGGCTTACTGGCTCAAGCCGGCGGAAATGGATTGGCTGATCCGGACCCTGGCCTGGGAGCGCTCCCATCGGGAGAAGCACCACGCCATGAAGCTCTCGCAGGTGTTCCGCTACCCGCGCGTGCTCCATCTCACCCTGATCTTCTTTCTCAACCTTGTGGCCGGTGCCGGCGTCTCCTCGTTCCTCAATCTGATTCTGAAGGCGCGCTTCGGTGGCTCCAATCAGGACGCGCTGATCATCGGCACGCTTCCGGCCATCTGCGGGGCGCTGAGCCTCCTCTACTTCAGCGCCCTCTCCGACCGCACCGGCGAGCGCCGCCTCTTCGTGGTCGTGGGGCTGGCGATCTCGGCGGTGGCGATCTCCGTGGCGGCATGGACGCGGAATCCCTGGCTCACGGTGGGGGCGATCTGCATCCAGGCCATTGGAACTCAGATGGCGAACGGTCCCTTCTGGGCGCTCACCACCGGCTTCCTGACCGGCACGGCGGCGGCGGGCGGCATCGCCTTCATCAACTCGCTCGGAAACTCCGGCCAGTTCTTCGGCCCGATGGTGATGGGCCAGGTGCCGAACGCGGAGACCGGCCTATTCATCTTGGGCGGTGTCTGGGTCCTCGCCTCGCTCGCCGCCTACTTCCTACCGGAAGATCCCGCCACGCGCACGGCAGCCACGGCTGCGTGAATCGGCCGCTTGCCGCCGCTGACGAGGAAGCGGAAGTCCCGGCGACGAATTACTCCGGGGTCGCGACCCCTGTCCAACGTCCGGACAACCGTAGGGCGGGGCGTCCCTGCCCGCCCGGTCCCGGTGAAGGATCCGTCGTTGACGAGGAAGCCGCGCCAGCATCAAGGGCTGGTCCCGCCTGACTGGAGGGGTACCGCCACGCGGACGAGGCGGCGACGGAGCGCCCGCCCTACGCTCCGTGGCCGAAACGGTCGCCGTTTTGCCGTCCGGCGGCGCATTCCAATTTGAGAACCGCATTCCGGAATCCGCATTTGAGCGACGGATCGCTCGTACCCTCGAAGCTGGTTCCACGTTATCTGCACTTGAGTGGGTGAGTGTCAGGCTGACGCCTCCGACACTGGTTCAATGGCCGCAGCCGATGCAAGAGACTGAACCCTGAACCCCGAACCCTGAACCCTTGTTAGGCGGGAGATTTCGATGAAGTTAACGGCGGTAGGCAAGGTGGTTGCCCTCATTATGGTGGTCGGTGCGGCCTTGGGCGGCTGGCAATTGTGGCAGCGCTACGGCGGCAGCCTCGCACCTGAGGCCCCAGTGATTGGAAGCGTGGTGCCTGGCTCCGTAACGCTACCGGAAGGACCGCAGTCCGGCCCAACCATTCTGCCGGCCAACGTCGTCCTGCCCAGCAGCCAGCCTGCTGGCGGCGGCAGGGAAATCCGGATGCTGGGCTACGCCTGGAACGCCCAGATGGGCCTCATGTTCGCAAACGGCGGGCCGCAGACCACGAACGACAGCCTGATGTCCAAGCGGGGCGTGAACCTCAAGTTCCAGCGCCAGGATGACAACGGCAAGCTGCAGGAGTCGCTGGTCGCCTTCGCCACGGAGCTGAGCCAGGGCAACGCCCAGCCGGGCAAGGGCGCGCACTACGTGATGATCATGGGGGATGGCAGCGCCACCTTCCTCAAAGGGCTGAACGACACCCTCAAGAAGATCGGGCCGGAATACCGGGCTAAGATCGTCGGCTCCTGCGGCTATTCCCGCGGCGAGGACAAGTTCATGGGTCCGCAGGAGTGGAAGGACAACCCGTCGGCCAGCCGGGGCGGCCTGGTGGCCGGCGTCCTTCGAGACGGGGACTGGAACATCGCGCAGAAGTGGCTGGGCGACAACGGCCTCCGCACCAACCCGGACGAGAAGACGTGGGACCCGGACGTCCTCAACTGGGTCGGCGCCAGCGACTACCTCGACGCCTGCCAGAAGTACATCGGCGGCTACAGCGAGGAGCGGGCCGTGGTGCGGAACGGCAAGCGCACCGGCGAGAAGAAGCGGGTCAGCGTGAACGGCGTGGTCACCTGGACCCCCGGCGATGTCCAGGTGGCGGAGCAGAAGGGCGGCCTCGTCTCCGTCGTCTCCACCCGCGAGTACAGCTCCCAGATGCCGAACGTGATCATCGGCATCGACAAGTGGATGCGCGCCAACCGGGAGACGGTTGAGGGGATGCTGCAGGCGATCTGCGAGGGCGGCGACGCCGTGAAGTCCAGCCCCGAGGCGCTCCGCCGCGCCGCCGCGGTCAGCAACGCCTGCTACAACGAGAGCGGCACCAATGCGGCCTACTGGGAGAAGTACTACAAGGGTGTCCGCCAGAAGGACAAGCAGGGGCTTGATGTGGAGCTGGGTGGCTCCTCGGCTAACAACCTGGCGGACAACCTGCTCACCTTTGGCCTGGTGACCGGCTCGTCCAACCTCTTCGCGGCCACCTACACCGTCTTCGGCAACATGGTGGTGCAGCAGTACCCGGACCTGGTGCCCAGCATCGACCCTGTCGAGCAAATCCTCGACACCAGCTACCTGAAGGGGCTGGCGCAGAAGGTCGGCTCCACGCAGGTGGCGGTGGAGAAGGTGAAACCGGTCTACGTCAAGTCCACCGGCCGCAAGAAGGTTCTTAGCCAGAAGGTGTGGCGCATCGCCTTCAACAGCGGCCAGGCGAGTTTCACCGCTCCCTCCTACAAGGTGCTGGACGAGTTGAAGAGCCAGCTCCTGGTGGCCAGCGGGACCACCGTGGAAGTGCAGGGCCACACGGACAGCCAGGGCAATCCATCCGCAAACATGCAGCTTTCGGAAGAGCGGGCATTCGCCGTGAAGCAGTGGCTGCAGAAGCAGTCGTCCATCAACTTCCCGGATGAGCGCGTCTCGGTCCGCGCTTACGGGCAGAGCGCGCCGGTGGCACCCAACAGCACGCCGCAGGGCCGGGCCAAGAACCGGCGCGTGGTGATCAAGATGCTGACCAACTCCTAACCAGTCACGATGGGGCAAGGGAGCGATGGAGCGAGGGAGAGACGCAAAGTGGTAGAGGTCTGCCGGACCTGCCCCCGCCCCCGGCTATCCCTCTTCTCGCTCCCTCGCTCCATCGCTCTCTCTCTCCCTCAACCCAGTCCTCACGCTTGATCACGTGATTCTCACAGCAGGGGCTCATGGCACAGGCACCGGAAGATGCAGTAACGGCGGCGGACGCAGGCGCGCCCGGTGATGGACTGAAGGCCGACCATCCCCAGGGGGTGGTTCCCGGCGGAGACAGCGGGGCAGCATGGCGCGTGGGCGACATGGGTCCCCGCCAGAAACCCGATCCGGCGGAGGGCAGACCGGCACGGGACAACGGCTTCCTGAACGTCTTCCTGCCCAACCGCGTCGTCTCTGGCGGGGTGATGGCGCTGGTGGTGGCGGTCCAGGTGGTGCTGGCGCTGGTGCTCTGGACGGTTGCTCAGGTCAAGGTGCTGCCCCGGCCCATGGAGGTGCTGGAGGCATTGCAGCGGCTCTGGCTGACGCAGGGCCTCGGCCCCGCGCTCATCAAGAGCTTCGGCCTCAGCCTGGAGGCGCTGGCGTGGAGCACCCTGCTCTCGCTCCTGCTCTCCTACCTCACCGTCCTGCCGCTCTTCCGACCCCTGGTGGCCGCGCTCTCCAAGGGGCGGTTCCTGAGCATGGTCGGCTTCTCGGTCGTCTTCTACGTCCTGGGCGCGGGCGGGCGGGAGGTGAAGCTGGGGCTGCTCATCATCGGGATGACCGTCTACTACCTGACCTCCATGGCGTCCGTGATCGCGCAGATCCCGAAGGAGGATTTCGACCATGCCCGCACGCTCCAGATGGGGGAGTGGCGCGTGGTCTGGGAGGTGGTGGTCCTCGGCACCCTGGACAAGGCGTTCGAGGTGATGCGCCAGAACGCCGCCATCGGCTGGATGATGCTGACGGCGGTGGAAGGGATCGTCCGCATGGAGGGCGGGGTCGGCGTTCTGCTGATCGACCACAACAAGCTGTTCCACCTGCCGGAAGTCTTCGCCATCCAGGGAGTGATCCTGGTGGTCGCCCTGATGCAGGACTACGGCATCGGGCTGCTCCGCAAGCTCTGCTGCCCCTACGCCGACCTGAAACTGGAGCGCGGCCGATGACGGTGATGGAACACTCGTACGGAGAGACGCTGCTGAGCGTCAAGGATGTTTCCGTGAAGCTAGGTGGAATGGCGGTCTTGCGCGACCTCAGCCTGGAGGTCAAGAACGTCCAGCGGCCCGGATTGACCCAGGGGCAGGTGGTGGCGCTGCTCGGACCCTCCGGCGTTGGGAAAACGACCCTCTTCCGCCTCCTAGCCGGCCTCGACCGTCCCGACCAGGGCGAGGTGCTGCTGGGAGTGGATGCGGTTCCGGTGCGGCGCGGGATGGTCGGCGTGGTGGCGCAGCATTATCCGCTCTTCCACCACCGCACCGTGCTGGGGAACCTCACCGTGGCGGGTCGGCAGGCCGGGATGCGTGGTCCCGAGGCCGCTACCCGTGCGAAGGGACTGCTGGAGCGCTTCGGGCTGGCGGAGCACGGGAGCAAGTACCCGGTCCAGCTCTCGGGAGGGCAGCGGCAGCGGGTCGCCATCGCCCAGCAGTTCATGTGCAGCGAGCATTTCCTGCTGATGGACGAGCCGTTCTCCGGCCTCGATCTGCTGGCCGTCGACCGTGTCATCCGGCTCATCGGGGAGATCGCGGCCTCGGACGAGATGAAGACCTTCATCCTGGTGACGCATGACATCGACGCCGCGCTGGAGGTCGCCGACACCGTCTGGGTGATGGGCCGTGACCGGGACCCGTCCGGCAACCCGATTCCCGGCGCGCGCATCCAGGCGACGTACAACTTGATTGAGCGCGGCCTCGCCTGGCGGGACGGAGTGACCACCACGCCGGAGTTCCACGAAGTACTGCGGGAGATCCGCGAAATCTTTCCTCGCCTCTAGCCAACTCCGATCAGCCCCATTCGCTCTCGTTCTTGAGGAGATGCCGTTGCTTCGAGAAACACTGGTCGCCTGGGGGCTGTTGTTCACGGCGGCGCTGCTGGAAGCCGGCGGTGACGCGCTGATTCGCATGGGGCTACGCGGCCCTCGCTGGGCGCTGCTGGCGGGGCCGCTGGTGCTGGCGGCGTACGGTTTCTTGGTCAACGTGCCCCAATGGGACTTCAGCCGCCTGATGGGCGTCTACATCGCCTTCTTCTTCATCGCCAGCCAGCTCCTCGCCGTCACGGTCTTCCGGGAGCCGCTGCGTCCGCCCGTGGTGGTGGGAGGCCTGCTCATCATCGCCGGCGGCCTGGTGCTGTCGCTCTGGCGTACTCCCGTGGGTGGTTAGCGCCACCTGCAGTGCCGCACCCATAAGGGGAGAACCGATGCCGTCATCCAACGCTTTGGCCTTCAAGGACTTCGTGCCGAAGCAGCTCCGCGCCCCGCGATTCGGGCTCTCCTCGCAGGCCCTGGAGGGGGAGTACGAGACCTTTGAGTCCGCCGTGGCGGCGATGAACGACTGGCGGCGTACCGAGCCGGTCCACGTGGTGCAGTTGGAGACGGTGGTGCTTCCCAACCTCTGGGCGAACTGGGAGCACGGCAGCATCGATCCGGCCCTCAGCGCGGGACAGGGGTCGCCGATCTGGTTCCAGTTCATCCGCGTCTGGTATGAGCGTTCGGAGAGCGGCGACCCCAGCGAAGCACCGCGAGATTGAGCCCCTGTGCGTGTATCTCTCTGTCACCCCTCAGCGGCGTGATACCCTAACCCAATGAGCGAGCCCCGTCCCAACAACCGCCTCGCCGAGGCGTTCAAGGAAGGCATGAACCTGATCGGCCTCTCCACGGCGGCGGCGATCTCGGTGGCCACGCTCAACCCCTTCCCGCTGCTGGTCGGCCTGGTGGCGGAGGCGGCCTACCTCCTCTTCGTGCCGGACTCTTCCTGGTACTCCCAGCGCCTCTCCCGCAAGTACGACGCGGAGGTGCAGGCGCGCCGCGACCAGCTCAAGCGGGAAGTCCTTCCGCAGCTCCGCTCCGAAGTGAAGGAGCGGTTCGAGCGGCTGGAGCGGACCCGCGGCGAGATCGCGCAGCAGCCGCTTCAAAAGGAGCGCTGGTTCCGCGACGTGCTGCGGAAGCTGGACTACCTCCTGGAGAAGTACCTCGAGTTCGCGCAGCGGGAGGCGCAGTTCCGCCAGTACCTCGCCTCCCTGCTGCGCGAAGTGCGCGGGGACGATCCGCGCGTCACCCAGCCGGACCCCGGCGATTGGAGCAACGACCGCCGCCGGGTCAAGGGCCAGCCGCGTCGCCCCCTGATCCGGGACCAGGAGGCCGCCGACGCGGAGAGCGCCTACGTCCACCTCTCCCCGGCCGACCGCTGGGTCAAGCAGACCGCGGAGGAGATCAAGCGCGCCTACAGCCAGGACATGGAGTCGCTCCGGCTCGCCATGTCGCACGAAGAGGATCTCAGCACCACCCAGGCCGTCCTTGAGAAGCGGATGGAAGTGCTGCAGCGCCGCCAGGAGTTCGTCGACAAGATCGCCCGCATCCTGACGAACGTGGGCCATCAACTGGCGCTGCTGGAGGATACCTTCGGCCTCATCAATGATGAGATTCGCGCCCGCTCGCCAGAGCAGGTACTTGCAGACATCAACGACGTGGTGGGTCAGACCAACATCATGACCGAGGCGCTGGAAGAGATGAACCGCTTCGAGTCCCTGCTCCAGCGCTTCTCTGGCTAGTGGTCAGTCAAGCCAGTGTCCGGTCAAATTAGGTATGTATCGGGAGATGCTTCAATTCGTGCTGGTCCGTTCACAGCCGGGCTCCGATTACCGAATCACCCTGGCTCGTGCGGCCTCGTGCGTAAAAGAATTAGATCATACTTAGTAATACCTCGTTTTGTTGGTACGGATGAGCACAAGGCTGCTGGCTATGCCCTCTGATACCCCCGTCCCCACCATAGCCAGCGGCCTCGTGCCGCGTTCGATCACGGTGCAGGCTCGGTGGCCCCGCAAAACTCCACGAATATTGTGACCAACGGTTACGAAAACAGCCTGACGGAACTAACTGTCCAAGGGGAGCACGGGTCACCAGAGCTGCTACCGTGATCGAACGCAGCACAAGGCTGCTGGCTATGGCTCAGGGACGAATGGCCAATCGAGTTAGACAGGCCGGTCGCCATGATCGAACACAACGCAAAACGCCTTCAGCCCGCAGAGCGGGGTTCGTGTGAGTAGGCATCGGGTTCAGCCGATGCCGGGCGATGCCTTCAGCCACCTCGACGCCGCAACGCCACTTGCCCTAACAAACAGAGCAAATTTGACCCACCACTAGCCTCCTCTCCCCGAGAACTATCCCATGAGCCTAAGGAACGCCCTTCGCAAAGCCGCCAGCCTCCTTGTGGAGCTACCGCCCGAGGAGACGATGCCGGACACCGACTTCACGGCCTCCGCTCCGGTGAAGGGCTCAGCCTCGGGGGAGTTGGACGATCTCCTGAAGGCCCTGGACGACAAGGGCCCGAATCCGGTCGCCATCCCCGGCCAGTCGAAGAGCGTGGAACAGATTGTCCGCGACACACCCGGCCCGAACCTCGACCAGATCCAGGTGCCCGCAGACCCCGCCGCAGTAGCCGAGGACGGTTCCGTGGACTTCCTGGCGGTCTACCGCTCCGCCAAGCTGGAGCCGGTCAGCTTCGGGGCGGAGCAGATGCTGGCGATGATCACTTCCCTGCCGAAGGAGCTGCCGCTGGACGTGAAGCGGCAGACCGTCAAGGTCAGCCTCACCGCCCTGGGCCAGTCACTGGGGGCGACGCCGGAGACCATTGTCGCGGATGCTTCCCGCAAGCTCGCCGCTCTGGCCGCCTACGAGGAGAGCTTCACCGAGAGCACCACCGAGAAGATCGCTATGGCGGAAAAGGAGATCGCGGCGTTCCAGGCGGAGATCGAGCTCCGGCGGAAGGCGATTCTCGATTCGCGCACCCACCAGGCACAGGTCTCCCGGCACTGCGTCACCGAGGCGGACCGAATCGACGACATCCTTGAGTTTTTCAGCATGGACGTCCCGCCGTCGAAGTATGCGGCACCCTGATCGGATCAGATTCTACTACCCGTGCTACCGAGAATGTTGAGCCACTGCCGCAGACAGGCACCTCTTGTTTGGTCGGCCCGCTGTATAGGGTAAAGACGAGCGTGGTGAAGGGGCAGCAGGCAGTGGGTCGTCTAGGAAGAGACCGAGCTTAGCAACCGGGTGATTGGTTGGTTGCTGGCGGCGATTGGGTCGCCGTCCGACCATCCTCAGCAGCTAGGTCCACCATAGGAAGGCGAGAGGATCGGGTATGGGAGCATCACGGAAGAAGCGGATCCTTGAGCTCCACTATCCAGCACGTCGCGACGTGGTGTGTGACCTCCGCCGCCGGTTCGACCAGTTCATGAGCTTTTACCCGGGACCCAGGGAAGATGTCGAGGCGCTGAAGGTGGTTCTATCCGAGGCCGCCACTAACGCCATCTGCTACGGCTCACCGCAGGGCGAGCAGAGCCGGGTCCGCATCCGATTTCAGATTTCCGGCCAGGACCTAGTCATCGAGGTGGCGGATCAGGGCGAGAGCTTCACTCCGAAGACCATCCAACTCCCGGAAGAGGATGAGTTCCAGCCCTCTGGCCGTGGTCTCTGGATCATGGAAGCGCTGATGGACAAGGTGGAGTTCCTGCCCAACTGCCCTGGGACGTGCGTGCGGATGACCAAGCGCCTGCCTCCCGCCGTTGCTGCGTCCCGGTCCAGTCATGGCGGAAGCGTCAGCACCCCATCCAGCACCGAGAGCTATTCCGCCCCCATGATGGCGGGAAGGTTCAGCGAGTAAACCGCGCCGCCGAATCCAATCAGCGCCGCCAGGGCCCGCAGCACCGCGTGCCTTCCTCAGCCGGACACCCCCTTGCATCCAGCAACACTCCCGAACCGCGCCCGTCAGGAAGCGGCTCTTCGGAGTTGGAGCCTCGCTGCGCCACGACGCGCTCCCCCACGGTCGCGGTGCGGGTTTCGGTGGGACGGCCGAGGTCGGACATCGTGACCGGAGGCAGTCCGGTCCGCTCGTGCTTATCGACCCGGCCGACGGTGCTACAAGCTGGCAACGTGTCGGAGGTCAGGCCAATTCCCACTTCTCTGGAACCCGAGGGACAGTGCGAGGGTCCCACTCAAGGTGCGCCGTTGCCGTCACGGACCCTATCTGTGGTGTGTAGGTCACTCAAAGTCAGGCTGGGATGTGAGTTAGCCGGAGACCCGATGCTGCGGTCGACATTCGGTGAGTGGGAGCGGGCGGGACGCCCGCGCTCCGTCAGTTTCTCCATCCCTCTATCTCTCTATCTCGCCGTCTCCACCTGACGGGTCGCTCACTCTCGGGCCGACGGGCCGTCTTGCTGTAGACTAGTGGTGGGCGGTCACACTCGCCCGTCAAGGATTTGTCAATGAAACAAAGTAAAGTGCTATCCCCCGCCGCCCGCCAGTCTACGCTTGGCGTTTCGCTGGCGCTGCTGCTTGTCAGCCCCGTGGCCGCCGAAATCAAGGTGCAGGTCAACGGAAATCCGGTCCAGTTCGCCGGCACTCAGCCGGCGCAGATCAGCGGCCGAATCTTCATTCCGCTCCGCGCGGTGGTGGAGTCGCTCGGCGCGGAGATCAAGTGGGAGCCTTCCACGCAGACGGTACGTGGCCAGAAGGGCGAGCAGGAGTTCTCGCTCCAGATCGGCTCCCGGGACGCCACCGTGAACGGCAAGGCGGTGAGGCTGGACGTGCCCGCGCAGCTTATCTCCGGCGCCACGATGGTCCCGCTACGCTTCGTGGCGGAGGCGCTGGGTGCCGAGGTGGAATGGAACGCGGCCCAGCAGATGGTGCTGGTGAACGCTGCGGACGGCGCAGTGCCCGCTGCGGGTGACCGGATATCGGGAGAGGTGGTCAGCGTTCAGGCCACGGGTGTCCGCAAGACCATTACCGTTCGCGCCAATGGCGTTCGGCAGACGTATGAATTGACCCAGGATACGGTGATCCTTCGCGGCGAGGTGGGCAAGCGCGGTGCCCAGGTGGAGCTGGACGAACTTCAGCCGGGCGACCAGGTGAAGCTTCGGGTCAACGCGGATCGCGGCACCGCGGACCTGGTGGATGCCTCCTTCCCCACCCCCAAGCCGGTTCCCGGCGGAGTGGTCGGTGACGTGATCGGGGAGATCGTCGCCATCGAGAACCTGGGCAACCGGCGGTCGGTGACGGTTCGCACGCCCACGGGCCGCACCACCTACGATGTCCCGGTCGACGCGCTCATCTCCCGCAACCGGGAGGGTCGGATCACGCGAGGCGATCTGGAAGACGTCCAGGTGGGCGACCGCGTCAAGCTCTCTCTCGACCGCGCCGGCCGTTTCGCACGCTCGATTGAGGCGGGAGACATCGCGCCCGCAGGCGGCAATCCCGGCGGCGATCCCGTCCGGCCCGGCACTCGGGTCACCGGAACCATCGTGGCGATCCGCGCGGAGGCCAACCCGCCCGTGCTGGTGGTCCGCAACGGCAACAGCCGCGTGGCCTACGAGATCAGCCCCGATTCCGTGATCTTCCGTTCCATTGGCACCGGCCGGGGCACGCGCTCCACCCTGGACGACCTCGTCCCCGGAGACCAGGTCACCGTACGCGTGGACCGCACCGGGACGATGGCGGAGGTGGTCGAGGCGAAGGGCGTGGCGGATGTGGTGGACAACCTCCCGCAGCCGGCCGCCGATCTTCGCATCAACGCCTTCAGCCATGACGCTCAGGACGTTCTCCGCAGCGGCAGCACCGTGCGGGTGACCCTCACCGGCACCCCGGGTGCCATCGCCACCTTCGATGTCGGCAGCGTGGCGAAGGGCGTGGCGATGCGGGAGGATGTGCAGCGGCCAGGACGATACACCGGGTCGTACCTGATTCCCAAGGGCACCACGGCCAAGGAAGTGCCGATCCTGGCCCAGCTCCGGACCGGCAACAAGGTCTCCCAACTGATCCAGGCTGCCACGGAGCTGACCATCGACTCCGAGGCGCCCCAGGTCTCCGGGCTGGCCCCGGCCGACAAGGGCGAGACGAGCAACCAGCAGCCGGACATCTATGTGGAGATCAGCGACGGCGCCGGCAGCGGCATCGATATGGAGAGCGTGAAGCTCACCGTGCGCGACAAGGATGTCAGCGACCTGGTGAAGGTCACGCCCCGGTTCCTGCTGTATACGCCCCGAGCGGGTCTGACGCCGGGTGCGGTGCCGGTGACCCTGACGCTGCGGGACAAGGCTGGGAACGAGACGACCACCAACTGGAACTTCACAGTCCGCCCCGCTTCCCAGGTGCTGCAGTCCGTCACCCATGACGGCGACCACGCCCTCCGCGCCGGCGATGTCCTGACCGTCACCGTGAAGGCGGCGACCCGCGGTCGGGGAACGTTCAGCATCGGTGATCAGGTGCGTAACGTGCCGCTGGAAGAGACCACCGTGGCGGGCACCTACCGGGGCCGCTACACGGTCAAGGAAGGCGATCAACTCGTCAAGGCACCGATCACGGTCGATTTCACCAGCCGGGAGGGAGATCGCGTCCGCTCTGAAGCGACGGCGCCGGTCAACGTCCTGACCCGGAAGCTGGCGGCCCCCACCATCACCTCTCCTCTCCGCCGCTTCGCGCTGGGCGAGGAGCTGGTGGTGGAAGGGACCGCTCCTGCGGGGACCAAGGTGAAGGTCGAGGTGACGTTCACGGGCCGTGCCTTCGGGGCGCTGCCGGTGAAGGGCACCTTCGGCTCGCAGGAAGTGGTTGCGGACCGCACCGGCCGTTGGGTCAGCGCCCCGTTCCGCTCCACCCTCCCCCTGGGGGTCCGACGGCCGGAACTGACGCTCACCGCCTCCTCCAGCGACGTCTCCGGCGAGCAGTCCGAACCTGCAGTGATCACGATCCCAACGCGCTGATCTTCAATTGCGGAATGCGGAATGCGGAATGCGGAGTGGCCTCCGGGGCCGTCACCGCTTCGACGAAGGGTTGCCATCAGATCTGGTGGCAACCCGCTTTCGGAATCCGAATGGGGGCCGCAATCCGAAGTTTGGGATGAATGCAAAGCGCATTCTCCGCGCCCTCTGCGTCTTTGCGGTGAAGCGTTCGGAAGCGTAGTCGCACGCAATCGACTGAATCGCTGCGCTGTGCGAGAATGGCGGGCGGCCGTCACCTGCCAAGCGTCACCTGCCGACCGTCACCTGCTGACTCCCTGAGTAGGATGATTGCTAGGGAGTTCGTCTCATCAGGCTCTTCGGGGCGCTCCCGACCTCCGGATCTCTTCGCGTGCGAATTGTTCTCATCGGGCTAAGCCACAAGACCGCGCCGGTCCACCTGCGGGAGAAGCTGTCGCTTTACGGGCAGAACAGCCTGGAGGCGCTCCACAGCCTGCGGGACGCCACCGGCATGGCGGAGTGCGCGGTCCTGAGCACCTGCAACCGGACGGAGGTCTACGGCCTCACCGGCGAGGAGAACTGGCAGGAGCTGCTCCTCGACTTCCTGGCGCAGATGGCGCACGTCACGCCGGGCCAGCTTCAGGACCACCTCTACTCCTATGAGGGGTCGCCGGCGGTGCGCCACCTGATGCGCGTGGCGGGCGGCCTCGACTCCATGGTGGTGGGTGAGGGCCAGATCCTTGCGCAGGTGCGGGAAGCGATGCAGGCGGCCGCCGAGGCTGGAACCGCCGGCACTGCGGTCCACGCGCTCTTCCAGAACGCCTTGGCCGCCGGGAAGCGGGCGCGCACGGAGACGGAGATCGGGCGGGGCGCGGTCTCCATCAGCCTAGTGGCGGTGCAGCTTGCGCGGCAGATCTTCCAGCGGCTGGACGGCCGTGTAATCCTCCTCATTGGTGCAGGGGAGACGGGCGAGCAGACCGCCAAGATGCTGCTGGCCGACGGTGCCGCACCGAAGCTGCTGGTCTGCAACCGCACCCCAGAGCGTGCGGAAGAGCTGGCACGCCAGTTCGGCGGCGCGTCCGTGCCGTGGGAGCGGCTGGGCGAGGCGCTCACCCGCGCGGACATCGTCATCACATCCACCGGCGCGCCGCACGCCGTCATCTCGCAGGGGCTGATCCGGCAATCGGCGCGGGGACGTCGTGGTCGGCCGCTCTTCCTCATCGACATCGCCGTGCCGCGGGACGTGGAGCAGGCGGTCGGCGAGCTGGACGATGTCTACCTCTACAACATCGACGACCTCCAGGCGGTGGTCCAGAAGAATACCGCCGGGCGTCAGATCGAAGCGGTCCGCGTGGAGGAGATCGTCGAGGAAGAGAAGGACCGCTTCCTGGCATGGCTCCGCAGCCGGGAAGTCGCGCCGACCATCCAGCAGCTTCAGCGCTTCACGGACGAGATCGTGGCGGCGGAGTACGCGCGGGTGGGCGGGCGGCTCTCCCACCTCACGCAGCGCGACCGGGACGTGGTCGACACCCTGGTGCGCGGGATCGTGAACAAGGTGATGCGGCGGCCGATTGTCCACCTCAAGGAAGCGGCGGACAGCGGCAACGGCTACCATGAGGTGGAGAGTGTCCGCGCCATCTTCGGCCTGCAGAATGCTCCGAGCGGCAGTGGTTCCGGATCCGTGAGCACGCTGCCGGCTACCGGCGACGCAGCTCCAACCACGAGTGGGGAGGCCTCGGAATGACGGGCGAATCGGTCCTCTTCTGGCTCACGTTGGTGGTCTACCTCGTCTGCAGCGTGCTGTACCACGCGCACCTCTTCGCCAACGCGCCGGCAGCGCAGCGGGTTGCAGGCGCGCTCCTGCCGCTGGGCCTGGTGCTGCACTTCGCCGGCATCGGCGTCTGGTGCACCACGCACTCCTGGTCCATCCTGCGGGACCCCGGCATGCCGTTCTCGCTGGTCGCCTTCATGGTGGCGCTGGCGCAGTTCGGGCTGAACTTCCTGCCCAAATGGAGCTCCCTTGGTTCCCTTACGGTGCCGATCGCCTTCCTCGCCATCTTTTGGTCCGGACTGAATGCCAGCGCCGGGACCTTCTCGTCGCCGCCGGCCACGCTGATGCTGCGCCCGCACGTCACCGTGGTGCTGCTGGGGTTCGCCGCGTTCACGCTCGCCTTCTGCCTGGCCGTCCTCTACCTGGTGCAGAGCCGGATGCTAAAGACGAAGCAGATCAAAGGCTTCTTCAGCCGCCTGCCCCCGCTGGAGAGCGTCTCCAACGCCTCCCACTGGCTGGCGATCACCGGCTTCTCCATGCTCACCCTCGGCATCATCACGGGCGTGATGGTCGCCCCGGCCCGCTACGGTCCCGGCTGGCTCCTCGACCCCCGTGTGGCACCCTCCCTCATCACCAGCATGGTGGCCTGGGTGATCTACGGCGCGTACCTCGGGGTGAGCCTCGGCCTCGGCTGGCGCGGGCGCAAGACCACCTACTTCCTCATCGCTGGCTTCGTGGTGGTGCTGATCGCGATGGTGGCATCCGTCCCCCGGAAGACGGCCAATCGACCGTCGGCACGAGCTGACGCGCCACCAGCGGCGACCCAGACGGCTCGGTGGATCATTGCCGATATCCCCGCCGTCCAAGTATTAGCGGCGAGAGATAACCGCTGGCCCAGTTGGAGAATTGGGAAGCGAAACAACCCTAGCGGACGGCAGCAGGAACACGCACTATAGTTCAGGAGCCACCCGCAAGGCCCGAATGCTGTGAAGAATTGGTTGCGAGAAGATAGTTAGGGGAAGTTAGCGGACCCTGGATTGAGGTAATAGCCTACCGTGATCGCCCGACTCGATTCCCATACAGCTTGCGGCTCCAAGCGCCGATCTGCCGCCGCCGCCGTGGCGAATGCCCTCAATACGGTCGATCTGGTCGCCGTGGTGGCGTCCTGCGGAGAGGGCGACCTCATGGAGTCCCTGCACCACGGCCTTGCCGGGGAGCCGGGCACCGTGGTGGTCCACGGCGTCGCCGGAGAGGCCGCCGAAGCTGCCCTCGCGGGTACGGCCCGCCGGACAGTGATGCTGTGCGACACGCGGGACGCCGAGATTCCCGCCCTGCATGAGCAGTTCGAGACGACCCTTCGCAACATCGGTCGCACCTTGAGCGGACCGCGCACCGGCCCCCGGCTGAAAGTGGTCCTGGTCGGCACTTGCGCCCTCATGGAATGGGTGCAGCGATTCCCGGTGCTCCTGCCGGATGAAGTGCGGTACCGCTACATCCTGGTCCACTGACGGGTGGCGGGCTGGTGAGTAGTGAGCGGTGAGTAGGTGAGTGGGTCAAGCGGAGCGTGACTTGCTCCTCGCCGCACTCCCCGACGGCCCGCGAGCCCGATGAACCGGCATGGGGGCGAGCAACCCGGGAGGGCGAGGCGCCTCGCCCTCCCGGGTCCGAGGTCCCTTCCGGTTGCGGTTCGGCAGTAGCCTCGGTCGCCTCGCCGCTCGGGACCGAGATCCCTTCCGGTTGCGGGTGGGCGCAGGGCGCGTTGGACAAGGTGCGGCATCGACGCACTTGAGGGCTGCTCGGGAGAGCCATTGACGAAAGCAAGCCCCGGCCGCCCAGGCCGGGGCTTGCTTTGATGAGTGGTCCCGATTCCGTGGGACGACCTGCGGTTACTCGGACACTGCCACCCCTGTCGGCACGCTTCCGGCAGCCGCGCCGCGCCAGACGGAGCCGCCGGTCACGGTGATCTCACGCCAGCTATCGGTGCGGATCGTCTTGATCCAGATGCGTCCTGATCCCGGCATACCGGGCGGCAGGTTATCCACCAGCGACGGGACCTGGTAGATGTCCGGAACGTTCTGCATGTTGAAGTAGCTGGTGACGAAGGTTCCGGCGATGGCGTTCTGCTTGTAGCTCAGGATTTGCTCCTGTGCATAGACGGCGGCGGCCATCGTCAACTGGCTGTCACCGCTTCCCGTTGCCAGTTCGCAGCGCCGCCGGGCGACGATCCCGAGAGCGGAATGCGTTGGAAACGTGCCGGTAGGAAGAAGGTCCGTCGAAATGTGGACGTTGCCGGTGCTCACGAGCGTCCCCCGCCCAGAGTAGGTCATCGAGCGATTGCCGCCGTTCCGCTGCGTTCGGATATCACCGTTCACGTAAACAATGCCGCGAATGACGATGTTGCCCGAGGCGTCAACAGCGAGCATGTTGCCGCGACCGTCGCTTACTGGCCCGAAGGGTGTACCGGGTGTAAGCGTGATTGGCGAGTTGATCACCAACGCCTGGCCGGCAAGATACTGCATGTAGCTGGTGTAGCTGGTCCCGTTGATCACCATCGGCGTAATCAGGTCTGGAAACTGAACCATGTTGCCAAGGTTGTACTTCAGGGAAGTTCCATTGTCGCTGTAAACGGAAGCAGCACCCGCGTTGCCTCCAAACCCGTCGCTGACAAAGGTGCCATTGAGCGGCTCCTTAACGGCTGGACTGCCCCCCGTCTGCTGCTGGTCCCCCACGGTAGCATTACCGGAAACATCAACCCGCCCGTGTTTCACCCTTAGCTTTGCATTGAGTGACTGCACCGGCTCGCTTCGATAGTTGGTTGGAGTGATCGAAGGAATCTTCCCCTGCAAGAGGGACGGCATTCCGGTGTAGTTGTTGCCGATGTTGGCCGTTCCCCCAAGTTCGGTGCTCAGGTCCGTCACCGTCAGAGGCGGGTCACAGTTGCCGTTCCCGTTGATATCCACGAACGGTTCGCGAGAGTCATAGCGTCCGTCACTGTCGGCGTCTGTGTACGGTTCTCCGGCGTTCCAGACGCCGTTGCCGTTGTTGTCCGTGAAGGTCTCGCCGGCGTCCCAGCGGCCGTCCCCATCCTGGTCCGTGTAATCCTCGCCGTCTCCCAGGAGATGGACGCTGCCGCGGATCCTGACATTTCCGTTGATGCTGCGTCCGCCTTGCCCCACCCCGCCGAAGATGACATTGTTCCAGATCGAAATATCTTCCCGCTCAACCAACACCGCCACCCGCACCCCGCGGCGCACCGCCACGCTTCCATCGGTGGCACGACCAATGCTGGTGACCACGACCTTCCCAGCATTATCGCCGGTGCCGTCCTCTACCGTAAGTGTGTAATCGCCCTGTCCGACCACCGACTCAACCAGGCTGGACGTTCGCCAGCCGTTCCGTGCACCGTTTGGAGCCGTGGTCCGAAGATAGTGCAGCCCCTTCTCGGCGCCGGCTTCGGCCAGAGCAAGGGAACGCGCTCGCAGCACGTCAAGCTGGGACCGGGATGCCCCCTGGAAACTCATGGAAAGCGTTGCGGAGCCGATCATGAAGACCAGCAGCAGTGCGGACATCGAAGTGACCATCGCGCTCCCGCGCTTAGCCTGGACCGGAATGGCCGGGCACGAGCGCGCCCGTTGGGCCGCCGACTTCTTGCAGGGTACTACCATGTCATCCTCGCTTAGGGAGATTTGTGGCCAAGTCCGTTTGGCCATCAGGCATGCGTCAGGGGGACGCTAATCATTGGTGTCGTTGCGGAGGCTGGCCTGAGAAGTGAGCGTAGCCGTCTTGGTGGTGGCCCCCGCGCTCTGGGTTGCGGTGATGGAGAGGCTCACCTGCGTGCCGGTCACGCTGAAGGCGGATCCCGTCACATTCCTCGCCAGTACTGCAGCGGTATTGGTTCCCGACTGCCGCATGAGCCGTTTGTTGGTGGTATCCACGTAATAGCGGATCGTGGCACCGTCCTGGTAGCGCTCGTAGTCACCCTGGCTGTTGATGTAGGGCATCACCACGTAGAGCGATCCAGAGCTGGTGGAAGCGCGGATGCCGTTGCGGACATCGCGCCCGATCAGCTGGAGTGCCAGGCTTGCATTGTTATCCGCCTTGAGGGTGGCGACACCGGTTCGCCACTCCTTGCCCGCGCTCCCACTTACGGCGACGACGCCTCCGACCATCAGGCCGAAGGTAGCCGTAGCCACCACCGCTTCAACAAGGGTGGAGCCGCGACGCCACCGGCGAAGTGAGCCACACAGCCGCATTACGGTTCCCTCCACGCGGACTTATCCGCTACATAGGTGACGGCCGTGGTAGTGCTGGAGCGGCCGCGCATACCCATCCATGAAAGCGTCACGCGCGCTTCCACCAAGTCGGTCCCCGGGTTTACCAGCGCCAGGGTCCCCGTAGCTCCCTGCAATTGTTGTGCCAGGTTGTCCGCCTGGGTGAAGGAGTAGCTGTTTCCTGCGCCCGTGGCGTTGGCGTCCACAAATCCCAGGGTCCGCAGGCGGGTCCCGGTGATCTCGGCCGCCTTTAACGAGCGGACCTGGTCCAGCTTGCGCTGGATGATGGTGGCGGCGCGGGTGTTGCTACCGCTGCGGTCCCGCAGCAGGTTGCTCACGGGAAACATGGCAAGCGCCGAGATGACGGTGACCGCCAGCACGGCGACGCCCCCCATGATGTCTACCAGGGTGATCCCGCGACGATGCGTCCTTCGGAGTGGTCTCATAGGATCGGCACGACCTACTAGGTGACGATGGGCCGATCCTACTGCTTGGTGGCCACTTGGGCATGGGTGCCCGGCTTCACTCGCTTTGATCGGCTAGTGATGGATGGTGGTCTCCCCCGCCGGGCCTTTGATAGTCCGTTTGGTGGACATCGCGCATTTGGGTCCGGCGCGTTGATACACACCTGAACTGAGCACGGCCTTTCGCTCATCGCCCTGGATCAACAGCGGACGTCACCCGGCTCTCGTGAACTCAGACGCCTTCGGGTGGGCCGGTGAGCATGTGCGGGCTGGGTACCGCTGGATTCCCGAAGGGCACGGGTACCTCGCAAGGGACCGCAAGGCGGCGTGGCACCCCCAGGTTCATGGATCTGGGTGCCGCGAAGGCATGGGGGATCCTGTGAGACTCAGCTCGTCCGTGGCTAACACATAGCTCCGTTGGCCGTGGCGGGGAGCACGAGCGCGCCGGGTTCAAAGGGGTTCCGGGAGGGCAACACGGGCGAGGCTCCGCCGAGCCGCACCCGGAGGCGCCGTTGCCTGGCTCCCACCATGACCGGCATAATACGCCACCTCCCTCGCACGTGACGGGTACCGTCCGGAATGACGGCGACGTGGGGCGGATGGGAATCGCTTCGGGCCAATCATAGGTGTGGCGCCGCCCCTCTTTCTCAAAGAAGGTCGATGAGCATCGCGCGGCCGGATTCCCGCAGCATGGCGCTGGGGACCTTTTCCTCGTCCGCGCGATCCCGCACCAGCTCCACCAACTGCCCGATCTGCTTCCGGGCATCGTCCAGGTCCGTGGAAACCCGCAGGATGTGCTCCACCGTGTGGAGCACCGCGTGGGCCGTGACCAGGGACTGGATGCGAGCGTCGGCGGGGGCTTCCGCGTGGGCATGATCGGACATGGGTGAGTGGCTCCCTCTGGAGTGGACGGGCGAGATGCGCGCTTGCTCCAGTTATCCCTGATTCCAGCAGCCGCTACTCACTGCGGGTACCGGCAAATGAACTTGAGGCTTCCCAGGGCTTATGTGACCGGGCGGAGGACCTGGACCGTGCGACTGGGGAGGTAGAGCTGGATGCTCTGCTTCCGGCCTTCGAAGGCTACGTCCTGCCGCCAATAGGTGACCTCTGCGGCGGTGCGACCCTGCCCCCCGAACTGCGTCGCGTCCGAATCGAGGACGGGGCGGTAGTCGACGGGGTCGGGGACGGGGATGCGGAGGTCGCTATAGGATTCCTTGGCGTGGAAGTTGCAGGCGAAGACCAGGGGGCCGCGCCGGTAGACCAGCACCTTCCGCGCGTCATCCCGCCAGAGCAGTTCGATCAGGGAGTCCTCCAGGATGCCGGGGTCCTGGTCCAGCGCTAGCATCGCGCGGTCCCAGGCGCCCATCTCGCGGAAGCGCAGGTCCTCCGCATCCGCCAGCGACCACTGCCGCCGGGCGTGGCTGTACGACCAGCCGTTGCCCTCGCGGGGGAAGTCGATCCACTCCGGGTGGCCCCACTCGTTGCCCATGAAGGTGAGGTAGGCCTCACCGCCCAGGCTGAAGGTGAGCAGCCGGATCAACTTGTGAAGGGCGATGCCTCGGTCCACTCCCAGGCTCTGGGTGTGGCGGCTCATGGCGGAGTACATCTCCGCATCCATGAGCTGAAACGCGAGGGTCTTGTCCCCCACCAGCGCCTGATCGTGGCTCTCCACATAGGCGACGTGCTTCTCCCCCGCCCGGCGGTTGAGCAGCATCCCGAAGATCTCGCCCAGGGGCCAGTCCTCGTCGCGACGCTCCTTGAGGGTCTTGATCCAGTAATCCGGCACGCCCATGGCCAGGCGGTAGTCGAAGCCGAGGCCGCCCTCCTCCACCGGCCGCGCCATCCCGGCCATTCCGGAGACATCCTCCGCAATAGAGACGGCATCCGGCCGTAGGTCGTGGACCAGTTGATTGGCGAGCTGGAGATAGAGAAGCGCCTCGTCGTCCACGTTCTCGTTGAAGTAGTCGTCGTAGCCGCTGAAGGTCACGCCGAGGCCGTGGTCCCGATAGAGCATGCTGGTGACGCCATCGAAGCGGAAGCCGTCGAAGCGGAACTCGTCCAGCCAGTAGCGGACGTTGCTCAGGAGGAAGCGGCGGACCTCGTAGCGGCTGTAGTCGAAGAGGCGTGAGTCCCAGGCGGGGTGCTCGCCGCGGCCGCCGGCGTGGAAGTACTGATGGTCCGTGCCGTCGAAGTGGGAGAGCCCCTCCAGAACGTTCTTCACGGCGTGGCTGTGGACCAGGTCCATGAAGACGCGCAGGCCCATCCCGTGCGCGGTATCGATCAGCTCCTTCAGCTCCTCCGGCGTCCCGAACCGGCTGGAGACGGCGAAGAAGCTGCTGACGTGGTAGCCGAAGGAGCCGTAGTAGGGGTGCTCCGCCACGGCCATGAGCTGCACCGCGTTGTAGCCCCCATCCCTCGCCCGGGAAAGGACGTGGTCTGTGAACTCGCGGAAGGTGCCGACCCTCGCCTCCTCCTGCGCCATCCCGACATGCGCTTCGTAGATACGAAGGCCAGATCGGCCCGACGATTGGCCCGAAGATCGGCCCGCTGGGAGAACCGGCGAGGGGTTTCGGAAGACATAGGGCTGAGGCGGACTCCAGAACTGGCCGGAGAAGTCGTGCGTCTCCGGGTCCTGGACCGCGCGCCGGATGTAGGCGGGGACCCGGTCCAGGGCCGTGCCACCGGCCACGACGTGGGCCTTCACCCGGCTGCCATGCACCAGCCGACTCCCGTACTCACGGTCCGGCAGGAAGGTGCTCCACGTTCCCCACTCATCGCGGGTGAGGGGATTCGCATCACGGCTCCAGCCGTTGAAGTCGCCGACCAGTGCCAGCGACTGCGCTGCCGGAGCCCACTCCCGGTACCAGACGCCTGGCTGCCCCTCATTCTCACCCCGGTTGAGGCCGAAGTAGAGGTGCCCCTGGCTGATAGGGCCGAGGAGACCGCCCCCCGGCTCCATCTCCTTCAGGGCCGCCTGGAATTCCAGGTTGCGGCTCTCCAGGCGATCCGCGAAGGGAGTGAGCCAAGGGTCAATGGCGAGGAGGTTGCGGACGCGGCCGATCTCCGGCGGGGCGGGGTCGGGGTGGGGGAACTTGGAGGGCTTGGGCATGGTGTTCGAGGAGCGGCCAACGCAGCCACTTTACCCTGTCCTTGCCCGTCAATACCGGCTTAGCCGGGATCCAATTTGCAATTCTCAATTGACAATTGCAAATTGACAATTCGGAGTCGGGCGCTCACCTCCCCGCGGATCATCCCTATCGACTGGCGGAGATCAGGCGGCAGTCAGCTCTATGTCCGGCGAATCCCTCCCTGCCCTGGAGAGGCTGCGGAGGGTGGTCAACATGAGCGGGCGGCGCGTGTACTTGGGGTTGAAACTCCCTCGTCTCCCCTCGCTCCCTCGCCCCGTCTCCCCCTCGCCGCTTGGGAGGGCGGGATTGACACCCAAGCAGCCCAACATCCGTGTGTCACGATGACTCTGGGCATGGTATATGCAAACAGTAGTTTGCATATACCGGTCAGATCGAGACGAAAAGATGGCGAGACGAGACAACCTCGTATCGACTGCTAACCCGCATCCCAATCCGAAATCCGCATTCCGCATTCCGCAATTGCCTGACCGGGCGGCGGAGCCGTTTGCGCCGGCGTGGGTGGCGTGCGCGTGGATTCCGCGGTTCGCGGTCTGGCTGGAGCGGCAACGACAGCCCGGCCTCCCTGCCGGCCCGCTGGTGCTGCTGGGGCCGGCGGAGGCGGGTGGAAAGCGCGCCCTGGAGCTGACGCCTGCCGTGGTGGTGCGCGACTGCTCCCATGAGGCGGAGGCGGCCGGAATCCATCGGGGGATGCCCGCCGCAACCCTGGCGCGGCTCTGCCCAACGGCGGTGACGCTGCCTTTTGACATGCCGTACTACCAGCAGCGCCACGGGGCGCTGCTGGAGGCGCTGGACGCGGTCACGCCGGAGATCGAGGCGGAGCCACTGGAGGCGTTCTACCTCGACCTGACCGGGCTGCCGCACCTCGATCCGGAGGATCCGCTGGGGATGGCGGAGGGGGTTGCGGAAGGGGTCCGCCTGGCGTGCGCCTCGTCGCTCCTCTCGCTCCCCCCGTCTAGGCTGCCCGTCCGAATCGGGATTGCGCCGGGGAAGTTCACGGCCTGGGTGGCGGCCCACCATGCCACCCCAGCCCGGCCCGTAGTGATCACGGAGGCGGAGCGCGCCGCAGTGCTGCGGGAGACCGCCAGCTCACTGCTGCCGGTGGACGCGGAGATGCGGCGGAAGCTGGATCTGCTGGGGCTGCGGACCCTGGCCCGCATCGAGAAGCTGCCGCGCTCCGCCATGCTGGCGCAGTTCGGGCGGCAGGGGGAGCGGGCGCACCGGCTGGCCTGCGGCGAGGACCGGGAGCCGCTGATGGCCTCCCGGCCGCGCCTGGTGATCCGGGAGACCCTGGAGTTTGGGGACCACCCGCCGACGGTGGCCCACTTCCACCTGGCGCTGCACACCCTGCTGGAGCGGCTCTGGGCGCGGCCGGAGCGGCGGGGGGCGGCGGTGCGGCAGGTGCGGATGGAGGCCCCGCAGGAGGCGGGCGATATCTGGCAGCGGACCCTCACCCTCCGCCGCCCCCATGAGGGCTGGCTCACCGCCCTGGGAGAGCTGAAGCGCCGGCTGGACGGGCTGCTGCCCACGGGCGCCGTCCTGGCGCTGAGCATGGAGCTGACCGGTCTGGCCGGGAGGGTGGACGGTCAGCCTGTGCTGTTCACCAGCGAGAAGCAGCTTCGGCGGGAGCGGCTGCGGGACGCGCTGGATCATCTCCGCTACCGGCAGCGCCTGCGCGGCCAGCCGCCAGTACAGCGTATTGTGGAGCTAGACCCATGGTCGTTTTTGCCGGAAGAGCGCCACGCGCTGATCAACTACGAGGCCTGAGCCAGCCGCAGCCGGTCCGCGTTTCAACCGGGCCGTCCGGGGTGCCGCGCCGGGTGCAGGGCAAGGGCGTGAGCGAGAAGGCGGTCCCGATCCGGGCCGTCCGCGACCGCTGGCGCATTGACGACCGCTGGTGGACGGAGACGCCGGTCTGCCGGATGTACTGGGAGGTGGAGCTACAGGACGGCCGCGTGCTCACCCTCTTCCATGACCGCCTGGCGGACCACTGGTACCGGCAGCGCTGCGGCTAATACTACCGTCGCACTTCAGTCAGCGCAGGTTGGTTGCTGCGCACAGGGGCGCGATTGCGACACGGAAGGGGTATGAACCGCGGAGAAATCAGAGGACGCAGAGAAGAAGGCATAGGAGAAATCAGCGGATGAGAGAGGGTCGCGTCCTACCGAGACTGCGCGTCCCAACAACCGCCCAGTTTTCCGATTGTGCTCTCTGCGTCCTCTACAGTCCCCCTCCGCCTCCGGCCAACCTCGCTCGGCAATTCGAAATCCGCAATCCGAAATCCGCAATTGCCTCACCGGTAGTTGTGCGAGGCCGGTGCCTGGAACCCCTGAACGGCCTCGTGGGCGCGGCGGCCGGCGGCGCTCTTGACGGCGTCCGGGAGGAAGTCGGTGAGGGGCCAGGCCTCTTCCGCCACCAGGTTGAGGCGGCGCTCCCGGCGCTCCAGGATGCCGCTCACCGCCAGCAGCGGCTCGGAGCGGTAGAGCTCGCGTTGCGCCTCGTACAGCTCCGGCTTCACCACGATGTTCAGCATCCCGGTCTCATCCTCCACCAGCAGGAAGAGGATGCCCTTCGCGGTCCCGGGCCGCTGGCGCGTGGTGACCAGTCCGGCCACCGTGATCCGTGCCTTGTCCGGGCATCGCCGCAGGTCCCGCACCCGCCATGTTGCCGCCGTCAGGAACGGGCGCAGCAGGGAGAGCGGATGGCCCTCCACGCTCAGGCCCATGTGCTGGTACTCGCGTGCCATCTGCTCCCACCGGCCAGCCGGGGGCAGCGCCACCTCGTCCTGCGCCGTGGGGAGCCAGAGCGAGGGCTGGTAGACGGGTCTGGACGCAGGTGCTGACGCGTCGCCCATCACGCGGCCAATCGCGTGCTCGCGGTAGGCTTCCAGCAGTCCAAGCTGCCAGAGAAGCTCCCGCCGGTTCATGCCGAATCCGTCCAGCGCTCCCACCAGGATCAGCCGCTCCGCCACCCGCTCCGGCTGCCGGGTGCGGCGCAGGAAGTCCATCAGGGAGAGGTAGGCGCCGTGGGCCTGCCGCTCCGCCAGGATCTCCCGCGCGCGGATTTCCCCCAGGCCGTCCACGTCCTTCAAGCCTAGCTGCACCGTGCGTCGGTCCACGGTGCAGCCCAGCGCGCTCTCGTTCAGGTCCGGACCCAGGAAGCGGACTCCACGCCGTTGCGCGTCCTTGATGAGGGTATCCGGCCCGTAGAACCCCATCGGCTGGTTGTTGATCAGGGCGGCTACGAACTCCGTCGGGTGGTAGTGCATCAGCCACACGGACTGGTAGGCGAGGATGGCGAACGCCGCTGAGTGGCTCTTGGGAAAGCCGAACTCCGAGAAGGCGACCACCTTCTCAAACACACGGCAGGCGACCTCCGGTGGCACCCCGCGCCCCGCTGCCCCCTCCGTGAACAGCTCCCTGAACTTCTCAATGGCCTCCCGGGAACGCTTCCGGCTCATGGCGCGGCGAAGCTGGTCCGCCTCCCCATCCGTGAACCCGGCCAGCGCCTTGCATGCCTCCATCACCTGGTCCTGGAAGATGATCACACCCAGCGTATCAGAGAGCACCGGCTCCAGCAGCGGATGGTCACACTGGGGCTTGAAGTCCCGGTTCCGCCGCTGCTGCTCGCGCTGGCGCACGTAGGGGTTGACGGCGTTCCCCACAATCGGGCCGGGGCGGACGATGGCCACCTGTACCGCCAGATCCTCGATGGTGCGGGGGCGGGTGCGGACCACCATCCCGATCTGCGCCCGGCTCTCGATCTGGAAAGCGCCGACCGTCTCGCCGCGGCAGATGCGGTTGTAGACGGCCGGGTCGGTGTAGGGGATGCGGCTGAGGTCCACCGGCGCCTTCCCATTGGCGGTGACCAATTCCAGGCACTCCTCCACGGCGGAGAGCATCCCCAACGCTAGGAAGTCGACCTTGATCATCCGAGCGGCATCCACGGAGTCCTTGTCCCACTGGACCAACTGGCGGCCTTCGATGGCGGATCGCTCCACCGGCACCATCTCCACCAGCGGCCGTGAGGAGATCACCATGCCGCCCACGTGCTGGGAGAGGTGGCGCGGCATGCCCCAGAGCTGCTCCGCCAGATCGCAGAGGTAGCTCCAGCCCGCCTGCTGGGTGCAGGTGGCGAACTCGCGGAGGCGCGTCACCTCGCCCCGTACCTGGGAGTAGCCGTCTCCCAGCTTGGCGAGGCGGTCCAGGTCCGCCGGGGGCAGCGCCAGCGCCTTGCCGATCTCCCGCACCGCTCCCCGGAAGCGGTAGGTGGGGAAGATGCAGACCAGCGCCGCATGATCCTCGCCGTAGTGCTGATGCACCCGCTTGATCAGCTCCGCGCGGATATCGCGGGGGAAGTCGATGTCGATGTCCGGCACCGAGCTGAGCGATTCGTTCAGGAAGCGGCCAGGGAAGAGCTTCGCCTTCACCGGGTCCACGCAGGAGAGGCCAATCAGGTAGCAGATGATGGAGGAGACGGCCGATCCGCGGCCCCGTCCGGGCGGCAGCTCGAAGCGGCCCCGCGCGCCGGTGCCCCGTAGTTCCGCCGCCACCTGCTTCGACATCTGCAGGAGGTCCCGGTAGACCAGGAAGAAGCCGGCCAGACCGTGCATCGCCACCAGCCGCAGCTCCTCCTCCAGCCAGCGCTTCGCTTCCTCCTGGCGCTCCTGGGTCTCCCCGCCGTATTTCGCCCGCAGCGCTTCCAGGCAGAGCAGCCTCAGGGCTTCGTCCGGAGTGCGGAACTGATCGTCGCTCGCTTCGCTGAGGAAGGCGGGGAACTTGTAGCCGAGGTCGCGGGTGAGGTCGAAGGAGCGGCAGCGCTCCGCGATCCGGAGGGCGTTCGCCACCGCGCCGGGGTACTGGCGGAACCGGGCGCGGAACGCCTCCGCTGTCTTCAGGGCGAAGTCGCTGTTCTGGCGGCGCTGGCGGCGGGCCTCGAAGAGGGTGGCACCCTCCCGGATGGCGACCAGCGTATCCTGCAGCCGATGCCGCTCCCGCACGTGGTAGTGGGTGTTGTTGGTGGCCACCTGCGGAATCCCGGTCCGCTCTCCCAGGGCGGCGAGGGCCCGGCAGCGGGCGGTATCGCCCCGGACCAGGTTGTCCTGCAGCTCCAGGAAGAACCCCTCCGGCCCGAACCACGCCCGGTACCGCTCCGCCACCCGCTCCGCTTCCCCCGCCTGTCCCATCGCCAGCAGCCGGGGAATCTCCCCCTCGCGGCAGCCGGAGAGCGCGATCAGTCCCTTCGCGTGTTCCGGCAGGGCGGCGTACGGCAGCCGCGGAAAGCGCCGCTCCCCCGCGCGGTGCGCCGTGGTCAGCAGACGGCAGAGGTTGGCATAGCCCTCCGGCGTCTCCGCGAGGAGCGTCAGGTGCGCCTCATCCTCCAGAGTCACCTCCGCGCCGGTGATCGGCTGCAAGCCTGCCTGGAGCGCCGCCTGCGCGAACTCCAGGGAGCCGTACACCCCGTTGTGATCCGTCAGGGCGAGGGCTGTGTACCCCAGCTCCACGGCGCGCTGGACCAATTCCTCCGGATGGGAGGCACCGTCCAGGAACGAATAGCAGGAGTGGCAGTGCAGGTCGACCATAAAAGGCAGTCAGCAAGGCGGCCAAGGGAACGGCTGTTGGTCGTTTGTGATTACTTATGTTTGCACTTTTTTCGCCGGTTTGAGTCCCCATTTATTCGCCGGAGCGGTGTCAGAAAGCGGCAGGGCACCGGACGGCGTCAAGGTGCAGCCGGTAGCGAGTGCGGCGCGTAGCCACCACCGCCCCTCCTTCAACTCCTGCCCTGCACCCTGCGCCTGAGCTTGTCCGCGTCGTCCGAGCCTTCGTGGTCGATGGCGCCTTGCGCCTGGACGTCGTCACGCGCCGGGCCACAGCCGCCTGCCCGCGCTGCCATCAGCTCTCCACCAAGGTCCACAGCCGGTACCGCCGCGTGGCAGTGCTGCGCCCGTGGGAAGCTTTGCTAACTGGACGCCCACCATGCAGCCGCAGGCACCATGTTAGTCACACGCGACCAGCGCTAACCCGGCTCCGACGCACCGCTTTCCTTCACTTCCCCGGTCCCAGCACCTGCTTCAGCCAATCCACCATGTGCGTCTTGTACTCCGGGTGCGCCTTGTCCCACGCGCCCATTCCGTGGATCCCGTCCGGAACGGTGAAGAGGTCGCAGCGGTTGCCGGCGGCACGCATCGACTGCTGGAAGCGGGTGCTCTGCTCGTAGGGCACCTGCTCGTCCTTGGTGCCGTGGATCAGTAGGTAGGGCGGCAGCCCCTTGCGGACGTAGTTGCTGGGCGATCCCTGCCTGAGGACCTCGCGGGCCGGATCGTTCAACTCCGTCAGGCCGAAGAGCGCGGAGAGCGACTCCCCCAGCTTTCCGCCTTTGGCATCTGCCTGGTAGTTGAGGTCATGCGGAGCATAGAACGGAACGACCGCCGCCACGCGGCTCTTCCCCTTGCCCCGCGCACCCACGATGGAGACGAGGTGCCCGCCCGCGGACTCCCCGATGAGGGCGATGCGGTCCGGGTCGACCTTGTACTCCTTCGCGTGATCCTTCACCCACCGGATCGCCGTCTCCACATCCTCCACGCACGCCGGGTAGCGGTGCTGCGGCGCGAGGCGGTAGTTGATGGTGAACCAGGTGAACCCGGCCTGCGCCAGCGGCTCGAAGATCGGCTTGATGTAGCTCTGCTTGTCGCCGCGGACGAAGCCGCCGCCGTGGACCAGGATCGCCGTGGGGAAGGGTCCCGGGCCGTCCGGCACATGGGCGTCCAGGGTGAGGCTCACGCCGCCCGGCTTCGCGAATTCCACATCCGTCCGCATCTCCGCCCGCGCGGGAGCAACAGCCGCCAGGGCCATCGCCATCCCAAGGCTCCATCCCGCGAACACGCTACGCTTCATCGTAAATCCCTCAACTGCTCTCTGGCCCGCTGCGGCCCAACTGACTCCCGGCGTCTCATTCTGTCACGCGACGGTCATTTCCCTTCGAAGGCGCGCGGGCAGGTTGGCACGTCAGGTTCACGAAGACGCGGCCTGCCTGAGCCGGTATAACGACGAGGAGACCGGCAGAGGCAGCGGCGACTTCGCCCGATCCTGGGAGAACCCGAGTGGAAGCGATCCTCGTATACATCACGGCGGGCAGCGAATCGGAAGCGGAAGCGATTACCAATGCGCTTCTGGAGAGCCGCCTCGTAGCCTGCGTCAACCGCATGGCTGGCGTGAAGAGCGACTTCTGGTGGCAGGGCGAGCGTGAGAAGGCGGACGAGGTGCTCCTGATGGCGAAGACCCGGCGAGAACTCTGGCCGCAAGTGTTGGCAACCGTGCGCGCCGCCCACAGCTACGACGTCTTCGAAGCCATCGCGGTCCCGATCCTCGAAGGCAGTCCGGACTACCTCCGCTGGATCGAGGAGACCACCGTCGCCGCTTCCGTCGTCCTGTAACCCCTGCTTTCAGACCGTTACCCGTGAGGCCGCCGCTTCCTGATGTGGACCAAGATCCGCTACCTGATCCTCGCCGTGCTCCTGATCGGAGCCCTCGCGCTTTCGCCGTTCCGGCCGCTCAAGGTCGAGGGCCGGTCGATGGAGCCAACCTTCAAGGATGGCCAGACGCTCCTCCTCGACCAACTCTACTGGCGCACCAGCGGCCTGAAGCGCGGCGATATCGTGGTGCTGCGCAAGGGCGAGGAGCGCTGGGTCAAGCGCCTCGCGGGGCTGCCCGGGGACCGCATGCTGGTTCAGACCCGGCTGGACGGAGCGGTGACGGAAGTTGACAACCTCACCGTGCGTCCAGAAGCGGCGCGCACCGGGCAGTTCCTCAGAGAGCGGGTGCTGGCGGACGACGAGATCTTCGTAATGGGTGACAACCTGAACCACTCCGCAGACAGCACCCAGCCGGGAGCGGGCAAGTTCCAGATCGATGACGTGCTGGGCGTGGCCCGAAGCTTTACCTTTGGCCGGGACTTCGCTCTGCCGCGGCGCCTGGCCCAATCCGCTGAGTAGGAGCTTCGCCCCTCACCCGTGGGGTGCCCAGCCTTTGACCACGTACTGGGCGGAAAGCTCCGCGTACAGCTCCCCGATCTGGGTGGCGGAGCTGGAGACGCGGATCTCCCGCTTGAGCGGCTCGGCGCGGTTGGGGCTGAAGTCGGTCACGTAGGCCACGTAGGCCGGGTAGTCCGGGTCGTGCAGTTCCTTGTTCGTCTTCCAGAGCAACAGCTTGCGGACCATGGTCTGACCCTTCAGCACCTTGGTGAAGAGCTCCCGGCGGAGCATCTGGCTGCGGGGGAGCACCAGGGCGGAGGCATCGCGGTCCGCCATCGGCACGTCGATGAGGTCGGTGACCTGCTTGAGGCGGATATCGTCTGGGTGGACGCGCTTGTCATCCCGCTGGCGGATGAACTGGGGCGAGATGGGCGCGCAGAGCGGCAGGCGGCGCACGGCGCGGTAGCTGCCGCCGTCCCAGTCCAGCACCATGCGGTCGATGGTGGCCCCGCGCGTGGTCTGGTCCAGCAGGTCGAGGCAGGAGATCTCGATGACGCGCTGCGGCCGCACCAGCTGGTAGGCGATCTGGTCGTTCACCTCGGCGTAGTCGCTTGGGACCTTCTCGTCCTTGAGGTCGGAGAGCCAGTGGCGGCGCTCCTCTTCCGTGAAGCCGCCCCCCACCCGGCCGAGGATCTGGAGCAGCCCCTCCGGCCGCATGACGGCGATGAGGAGGTCATGGATCAGGCCGGCGCGGTCGTCCAGCCCTTCCGTGTAGCCGATGACGGCGACGTCCAGCGTGTGCCGGGGCTTGATCTTGAAGAGGCCCGCCTCCTCGCTGCGGACGACGAGGCCCTCCGCGCCCTCGCCCTCGACCCACTTCTTGAAAAGCTCCTCGATCTCCGAGACCGTCCGCACGAGGTGCGTCTCCACCGGCCGGACGTTCTTGCCGTTGCCGAAGGTCTCTTCCAGGAAGCGGTACTTGGGCGCGTACAGCTCCGGCGCGGGTTTTCCATCCAGCTCCACCACGTCGAAGAGAGCGAGGCAGAGGCTCTCCAAGTCCGCTGCGGACTCCGGCTGGCGCGCGGCCCGTGCCACATCATGGACCCGTGGGCGGCGGTCGGTGCGGTTGACGTACAGCTCGCCCGCGAGGATCGCCTGGCGCACGCCTGACTTCGCCAGCAGCGCGCTCAGCTCATCCAGGGGCGGGAAGCCGCAGCGGACCGTGCCGCCGGGGTTGACGGTGCAGGCGGCCCCGTCCTGGTAGATGACCAACGTGAACTCGCCATCGACCTTCCGGCTGGCCCAGTACTCGCCGTCCTTCAACTGGGAGCGGATCTTGCTGCCATCCAGCGGGACCATGCGGGCGGAGATCCGCCGCCGCACTTCCTGCGCGCGGAAGTAGTAGGTGAGGTCCGCCAGCGCATCCGACTTGCCGACCTGGTAGCTGCCGAGGAGCGTCTGGACGCGGGAGGGGTCCAGCAGCGCGCTGATGCCGTTTGCGCTCATCAAGAGACCTCCGCAGGGGGCGTGGGGAGCTTCAGCTCCTGGTTGGAGAGGTGGAGGATGAGGCAGTAACGGTCGCCCTCCACGCGGCCCTCCAGGAAGCCGCGGTAGGGCGTCGCACCGCGCGTGAAGGTGATGGGGCCGATCCCCCGGGGGCCGCTGCCGACCAGCATCAGGCTCTCCGCCGCGTGCAGCTCCTGGGCGATGGCGAAGAGGTAGTCGTAGGTGAGGCCGTTGACGTGGACGAGCTGCCGCTTGTGCGCGAAGACGAAGCGGTTGTACACCTCGGTCTTCTTCATGAGCCGGCCGGAGAGGCGGATTGGCTCTTCCAGGTTCGTGTTGGCCGTGGTGAGCTTGCGGGGACGCCGCTCCCGCTCCGTGCCATCCGGGTTGCGCAGCACCTCCACCTGCTTCACGTGGTGGACGATCTTCCCCTCGCCGTCCACGAAGACGCGCGCGGTGTCCCGCAGCACCCGCCCGAAGAGCTCCGGATCGACTTCCGGATCTCCCTGGAGCAACAACTCCGAGAGGGCCTCCACGCTGCCCGTCTCGCGAGTGAGGGCGGGCAGATCGTGCGCGAGGGTGGAGCGGAGCACGCGGATGTTCTGGGCCTGCCGCCCGTCCGGCGCGAGCCAGCGGACGCGCAGGGTCCGGCGGACGCTCTGGGCCTGGACGACGGCGTCACGGCCTTTGGTGTTGGCTAGGTTGAAGGCGCTCATCTTGGGAAGGGGTCAATTGCAAACTGAAAATTGCAAATTGCAAATTGCAAATTGGGGTAGCGCGCAAGCTACGGCGTCAGAACATGGAGAAGTCGAGGTCGTCCTCTTCCGTGGCGGGCTCATCTTCGTCCACGGCAGGAGCGGTCTGCGGGAGGCCGACGAACTCCAGGCGGGTAGGGGAGCCGACGAGCATGAACGGATGGCCGTCGCCGGCAATGAGGAAGGCGGTGTCCGGGTTGATGCCGCCGCGGTAGCTGAAGGGGAAGCTGTAGATGGTGCCGGAGAGCAGTTCCTGCAGGAGGGCGGCCCCCCCCGCCCCCAATTCTGGGGGAGCTTCATTGGCCCCCCCCGCCCCCAATTCTGGGGGAGCTTCCGAAGGGGCGGTGGCTTCCAGGCCGGCGAGGTGGTAGACCGCGCGGATGGTGTGGTCCAGGAGCTGCTCCACCGTGACCGGCGCGCCGAGGGCGATGGGGGCGCTGAAGGAGGAGGGGGCGGGCTCCAGCCGCTCGCCGTCCAGCGTCACGGGCTGGAGGGAGGCGCGCTCCACCCAGGTGCCGTCCGGCGTGACGCACCCGAGGGCGGTGTCCCCAGGGCCGGCCAGGGTCTTGCCGTCCTGCGCCACCGTGGCGAGGGTGCAGGGGCGCTCCTGGTCATCGAACGTCTCGATCTCCACGTAGCCGTAGACATCGGCGCGCTCCACCTTCTGGAAGGCGCAGGGGATCTCGCTGCCGTGAAACTCAAAGACGAGGGGCCGGGCCATCGCTTGCCATCCCTACGGCCCTGAGAGGTGACGGTGAAGACGGGTGCCGTCAAGCCCAAGGGCCGTCCCACGAGGGGTTATCATGGACGATGGTCGGCGCGGGGCGCACGGGTGCGGAGTGTCATTCCGTGGGGGACGCGGGGGAGATGGGGTCAGTGCGGTTCTCTGAACACGGGGCGCCGCCGTGGCAGCCAACTCATGGCTCGCACTGTTCCCACGGCGGCGAACACCATGAGAACGGGCGCGTTTGCGTCCCGGAATCGCGGCGCACCCCAGAAGACGGCACCGGTGATTAGAGTAGCCACGAGGGTGGCCTGAAGCGCTCTCCAGGCGGAAGTGCGAAGCTTTGCGCTAGTGACGGTGGCGGCGATTCCGATCCCGGTCAACGCCAGAATGGGCGTGCTCAAAAGTACGGCCAGCACTGTGTACTTGAGATTGCTGGAACCGAAATCCGGCAGGCACATCCGCACCAACTTTGCCGTCACCAGGAGTGCGAATTGCCCAGGGTGATGCCGCACCCACCCGAGGCCAAGCTCCCACTCCTTGCGCTCCTGACCGATCTCATCCGGGATTCGGTCGATCTCGGCGCGATTTGGAAGTTCGCGAGAGGACACCCACGTTCCCCAGAGCTGCGGTCCGGAAGCGACGAGACTATTGTTACCGCCCCAGAACGTAGTGCCGCCGTTGGTGGCGAACGCCGCCTTGCCCAGCACCACCTGGTTGCGCGCCAGCCAGGGAAGGCAAACTGCCCCGAAGCAGAGGGTGAAAGCCGAGATGGCGGTGGTCATCTGCTTCCAGTGGGCCTTCTCCTGGGAGATCAGCAGGAGCGAGAGGAGCGGCAACAAGAGGAGACTGAACGGCCGGACCAGGGTTGCCAGGCCCAGCAGCACCCCGGCTCCCGCGAGCCATGTCCACTTCCGTTCCGGCAGTCCCCGTAGGAAGCAGACCAGAGCCCCGGCGAGCAGTGGCGCAAAGAGGTTCTCGTTGAAGAACGCAGAGGCGAGGTAGACGTGCGGGAAGTAGACCGCGGCCAGGCCGCCGGCAATGCGGGCGGCACGCTCATCCAGCATCAGGCGCCCCAGCAGATAGGTGAGGACCACGGAGACGCCCCCGATGATCCAGAAGCCTACCCGTGCCGCCGCGAAGCTGTGGCCGAACACCGCGTAGATCCCGGCGAGGAAGAACGGAAAGCCGGGAGCGCGGAACGCGGTGGGCGCTCCGTCTGCCCAGGAGTAGCCGTGGCCCGTCACCATCCGCCAAGCAAAGAGGTCGAAGTCTAGCCCGTCCGCTCCTTCCTGGACACCCGGCGGCGTGCCGAGGTCCCGAAGTGCCAAGCAGAGCACCCCTCGGACGCAGATGGAGGCGAAGAAGAGGAATAGGGCAAACCAGACAGGCTTTACACGCACGATAGTTGGAAGGTCCGCCTGATTAGGCACCGAGGCTCTAGAAGCGATGTCGATAAAGGGGTCCTGAGACTCGCCGCTGCCACGTGGGTGGCAGGCTCGAGGCCACCAGGGCGCGCCATCCGCAGCGCGCCGCGTGCCGCCTCCGCGTAATTTGGGTCC
>JANPLG010000468.1:0-20533 GCA_031426395.1 Actinomycetes bacterium | reverse complement strand
TCTCCCGGGCCAGTTGCAGGGCGGCGGCCGCCTCGCTCTCGCTCCGCGCGAACACGACGAAGTCGTCCGCGTACCGCACCACGCCGTAGCCGGCCTGCTCCATCCGCACGTCGAAGCCGTGCAGGTAGATGTTGGCCAGCAGCGGCGACACGGGGCCGCCCTGCGGCGTCCCCTGCTCGGTCGGCTCCTCGGTCGGCTCCATCCCGACGACGCTGGGCAGCCGGACGCCGGAGCCCAGGATGCGCCGGATGAGCCGCAGCACGCTTCCGTCCGCCACCTCCTCGGCGACGGCGTCGATCAGCCGTTCGTGATCCACCGTGTCGAAGAAGCTCCGGAGGTCCGCGTCCACCACCCAGCCGTAGCCGTGCCGCACCGCCTGGTCCACCACCCGGAGGGCGGTGGCGCAGCCCCGGCCGGGGCGGAAGCCGTGGCTCCGAGGGAGGAACTTCGCCTCGAAGATCGGCTCCAGCACCTGTCGGAGGGCCTGCTGGACGACGCGGTCCGTCACGGTCGGGATCCCCAGGGGGCGCTGGCCGCCCCCGCTCTTCGGAATGAGGACCCGGCGCACCGGCTGGTGCCGGTAGGTCCCCGCCCGCAGATCCTCGGCGAGCCGCTGCAGCCGTCCATGGGCGTCCTCGGCGAACTTGTCGATGGTCATCCCATCCACGCCGGGAGCGCCGCGGTTGGCTCTCACCCTCGCCCAGGCGGACTGCAGGTTCCGTGGGGCGTAGACCTTGTCGATGAGCGAGTGCCACTTGCGCCTGCCCCGGGGCGGTGCCCCGGGCGCGCGCGTTGGCTGGCTCCCGGCGGCGGCGTGCTGGATACTTGCTCCCGATCCGTCACCTTGGGTTTCCCGCGCCCCGTCTTTCCGCTCCCCTTCCGGGAAGCGGAGCGTGAGCGTCAGTTGGCCTACTCCGTCCTTCATCGGTGGCTCGCTCCCTGGCCCGTCGTCCGCCCTTCCTGACTGCGGCCCCTTCGCTGTTCCCGGCTTTCGCCGGGCGTCGCCGCTACTATGGGCCGCTCTGACTTCTCGTCCGTCCCCGCGCCCTTGGTCCCCCTTGGGTGGCGGGTTCCGGCGCGGCGTGTCGGCGCCGTCCGGAGCGGACGAGACCTCCCCCGGTCACGCACGTCCCTGTTCCCTCCGTCCCAGCGCCAGACACGCCACGGACTCCTGTGCCGGACTTCACCCTGTTCGGCGGGCTGGCCCATCCGTGTCGCCGAATCGCGTTCACCTTGCGGTTCCGGGCCGGAGTTTGGATCGGACCCTTCACCGGCCCCCTCGCGGGGGCGCGGCTGTCTCTTCCTATCGGGGCTACATTGCACAGGTCCCCCGAGCGGGATTTGAACCCGCTAGCGACGTGCGCTGCAGGGCGCACCGAACGCAGCGCTGAGGCTGCTGGCTATGGTCCGTGGAAGATGACCAGTTGAACGCCCCTAATCGCCGTCCGACGACTGTTGCGCCAGGGAATCCCGGAGGTTTCGGACGCGCTCCAGGGCTGCGGCATACTCGATGCCGGCGTCACGCAGCACCATCGCTCCAAGGGAGCCTTCCGACTTCAAGGTTCCCAGCAGCAGGTGCTCCGTGCCGATGTAGTTGTTGTTCAGGTCCCACGCGGCCTGGTACGCGCACTCCAGCACATGCTTGAAGCGCGGGGTGAAGTGCATCTCTTCCGGAGATGCATTGGCGCTGGGCTTCACCCGTGCCAGTACCTCTTTGCGGAGTGTGTCGGCAGTGACAGCGCATTCCTGCAACGCGCGGGAGGCCACACTCTCCGGGTCGTGCAGCAGCGCCAGGAACAAGTGCTCTGCTCCAATCGCGCCGGCACCCAGCGAGGTTGCTTCGTCTTTGGCTCGCCAGACGGCGACACGAGCGCGTTCGGTGAACCGGCCCCACATGTCGCATTCTCCCGCGCCGGGCACCGCTCCATGCCTCGCCTTCAGATGACGATGGCGGGCGGGCGCTGGGCCCCACTCATCGGCGGACGGTACTCCGAGACGGGAATGAACTGGCCGGACTCCGCGTCGTACGCGAACACCTGGCCGGTATCGATCTTGTAGATCCATCCGTGTAGGTGGAGATCGCCCTTGCGCAGGCGTGAGGCTACGGAGGGCAGCGTGCGTACGTTCTCGAGTTGCACCAACACATTCTCTTCGATGGTCGCGGTGAGCAGCGCATCCCCCTCGAGGTGGCCGTAGTTGTCCTGCATGATCCGGCGGGTGGTCTCCGCATGGGAGAGCCAGGCGGAGAGCGACGGGAGCGACGCGACGCTTTCTAGATGGAGAAGGCCCTTCATCGCGCCGCAATGCGAGTGGCCGCAGACGATCAGGTCCTTGACCCCAAGCACCGCCACTGCGAACTCAATGGTGGCCGCCTCTCCACCGTGGATCGGCCCGTGGGGCGGAACGATGTTGCCGGCGTTGCGGACGATGAACAGCTCGCCCGGCTGCGACTGCGTCAGCAGATTGGGATCGATGCGGGAATCCGAGCAGGTGATGAAGAGCGTCTCAGGATTCTGGCCGTGGGAGAGGCTCTCGAAGAGGCCTTGAAGCGGACGGAATGACTCCTGCTGGAACTGGTGAATCCCCCGGATCAGCTTCTGCATGCACACTTCTTCCCGAACGCGACCCTACCGTCGGTCCGGGTTCCCGGATCACAGACACCAGGTAGCCTACCGCTCGCGTAGGCTACCTGTCGCACCTATAGCGGGACAAGGGCCGGTGGGTTAAGCTGCGGAGCGCGGTGCCAGCTCCGGGATGGGCTCATGGCCGGGGTAGAGGTAGACCGGCCGGTTGACCGGGTCAATCACTTGGTCATGGCGGACATCGAAGCCCATGTTGTAGAGCACGGTCGCCATCACGTCGCGATGGTGGATCGGGCGCTCGTCCGCGTAGCCGCCGTCCTTGGTGGTGGAGCCGAGGACCTGGCCGGTGCGCATGCCGCCGCCCGCCAGGAGCGCGCTGTTGACCGCAGGCCAATGGTCGCGACCCCCGTCCTTGTTGATCCGCGGGGTCCGGCCGAAGTCGCCCCACATCAAGACGGTCACATCCTTGTCCAACCCGCGCTGGTGGATGTCGGTGATGAGGGCGGTGATCGCCTGGTCCAGGTGGGCCAGATGCTCCTTCAGGTAGGTGAAGTTGTTGCCGTGCGTGTCCCAGAACCCATACCCGAGCGTCACGCAGCGGGCACCGGCCTCGACCAGCCGCCGCGCGGCGAGGAACTGCTCCGACTTGCACGGGACTGCATCGCCAGCGACGACCTTGCCGTCCTTCCAGCCCTTGCCATACAGCTTGCGGGTGGCTTCGTCTTCCTTGGAAACATCCAGCGCTTCCACAAACTTGCTGCTGGTGAGGATGTCGAACGCCTGCTGCGTGATCGAGTCGGAACCCTGGATCACATCGTCCCGCTGGGCGAGGCGGCGGAAGGAGTCGACGCTCTGCAGCATGCGGCGGCGGTCGGAGAGGCGCTGGAGGGTCACGCCCTGCAGGGTCATATCCGCCATGCCTTGCTCGTCCGGCTTGGCGGCACCGTAGGCGCGGCCCAGGAACCCGGTGGCTGCGGGAATGGAATACGGCTTGTGCTGGGTCTTCGGGATCATGTCGACGAACGGCGGCACGGTGCGGTCGACCGGCCCCCACGCCCGCGAGCAGATGGCACCGAGGCTGGGATGGTTGACCGCGGCCTCGCCCATGGTGTAGCCGGAAACGCAGAGCGGATTGGCGTGCTCGTCCCGCGCGCCGACCAGCGACCGGATCACGGCGCACTTGTCCATGATTTTCGCCAGGCGCGGAAGGTGCTCACTGATCTGGATGCCGCTGACGTTGGTGTCGATCGGCTTGAACTCGCCGCGCACCTCGGACGGAGCATCCATTTTGAGGTCGAAAGTGTCCTGGTGGGAGATGCCGCCCGGAAGGTAGACCAGGATGACGGCCTTGTGAGGGTTGCGCTTGCCGGTAGCGGCCTCAGCGCGCAGCACGTCGGTCAGGGTGAGGCCGCCCACACCCAGCGCTCCGATCTTCAGGAATCCTCGGCGGCTGATGCCGTCACAGTAGCGCTGCCGGTCTCCCCAAAGGGTTAACATCCAGGTCTCCTCACCCATTCCAACCCGTCCGCATACATCAGAAGCGACGAGTGAACACTCGGCACGCTCCCGGCACCAATAGATAACTGACAACCCCCCGCGACTGAAGTTGCAGGCTGCAAAATCGCAACTCCACTCTCAGTTTTTGCTTCCGAATCTCCTCACACGAGAGATCCGCTCCGTAGCATTACCAGGCAATGCCTCCGTGGCCAATTCAGCCTTACTCCAACCCTTCAAAGCCTCAATGGGACTACCAAGTGCCCGGTCATCCCCGTCAAACCAGAGTGAACAGGGTTACCTCCGGCCGGACGTTGAACCGAACGGGAAGGATGTGCCCCACGCCCCGGCTGATGTAGAGGCGCCGGCCATCCCGCAGATCCACCTCGCCCGAGACGTAGCGCTTGTTCTTCACCGGTAGCATGGGTGGCGGCAGGAAGGGTGGCTTGCATTGGCCACCGTGGGTGTGTCCGGAGAGGATCCAACCCTGGAAGCCCTGCCAGATCTGCCTGTCCGCGCCGTCCGGATTGTGACAGAGCACCAGCCGGGCTACACGCGGATCAGACGCGGCCATCGCCTTTGCGCCATCAAATCGCTGCGACCACAGATCCTCGAACCCGATGAACTGCAGGCCATCCAGGTCGGTTACAGCATTGTTTAGCATCCGCAAGCCAAATCCCGCCAGCAGTTCCGTGAGCTGATCCGCCTTTTGCGGCTCCCGCCATCGCTTGCCGTAGTCATGGTTGCCCAGGATGCCCAGGGTCGCCACGGTGCCCCGAGGTAGATGGCGGTAAACCCGCTCCAACTGCTCCATGTGCAAACGGTAGCCTGGATGGAAGGAGACGAAGTCGCCGGTGTACACCACCACGTCTGCCTTGAGATTCGCCACCTGCTGGAGGGAGTGGATCACGTAGTCGTCATTCACGCGCGGCCCGACGTGAATATCGCTGATCTGAGCGAGCGTCTTGCCTCGCCACCACTTCGGTAGTCCCTGTATCGGAAGCTCTCGCCGGACAATCTCCAGCCAGTGCGGCTCAATCAGGAACGTCTCCGCCAGGACTCCCGCGCTGGCCAGCCCCACCACCCCCATGGCTTGCCGTAGGAAACGTCGCCGGGAAAGCCAACGCTCGCGAGAACGGTGGTAGGGGGTGAGATCAGGCTCAAGGGTAGAGGCTGTTATAGGTGAGGCAGGGGTTGTCATGGCGCAAAGTAGCTTCAATTCAGCAGTGCTAATCCGTGCTAACCCTTCACTCCACCGTGCGGAGAAGAGCTGCGTGCTTCGTTGAAGCTCGCCTCGCGGACGGGTCCTTGCCGGCGAGAGACTTCTCAACGACCGAAAGCAGCAAGAGCGTCCGTGGGTCTTGGGGCTTGGCCTTCAGCGCCTTCGCCAACTGGTCGCGACGCTCACGAACGGTTCCCGCCTTTGCGAGTACGGCGGTCCAACGCTTGGCGAGGTCGGAATCAATCATGTCGCTGGGGCGGCTGGGTGCGATGCTGGTGGGAGGCGCGTGGCACTCGGTGCAGGCCGTACCCTTTACATCCACGGACCAGCCCAGGTACCGCTCATGGAGGGCTGCCCCCCCCGACAGCGTCCCCTGACTGCGAGAGACTGCGACCACCCACCTTGAAGTAGGTGTGCTTCTCCATCACGGTCAGGGCACCCACGTTCACTCCTTGTAGGGTCGCGGCGGCTTGGGGTGGGCTCCAGTTGAGGGTTTGCTCAGCCTGTCGAAGAAGAGTGGCGTTCTGCTGCTGCACCGCCAGCGTCCCATCGTCCTGGTTACGGCTGGCCAGTGACACCATCACCGAGAAGACTAGCCACAGCCCCGCAAGCCCGATCACCACCAGCACCCACGGCCATGCGGAGCGGGACTTGCGGTCGCTGCGCAGGGTATCCTCATCGAGCAATGGCATGGCGGGGAAGGGTTCAGGGTTCAGGGTTCAGGGTTCAGGGTTCAGTCTGAAGGCATTAGCTTCCCACCGCTAACCAAACGCGGATAGGGGCAAATAGGGTTCGGTATCAACAAGGTGGTTCCGCCAGATGGACACCGGCAAAGGGCCGTCGACTTCGGATTGGCTTCAAACACCCGAACGCTGGACTCACGCCCCTACCAACGATGCCGCCGGGTCCCTTTGCCCAGCCGTAGCAGTCTTCGCAACAGACTGAACCCCGAACCCCGAACCCCGAACCCCGAACCCTGAACCCTAGCTTCCCGCCCCTACCCGCAGGAAACGTCTGAGGGAGAAGAAGCTGCCCAGCAGGCCGATGAAGGCACCGCCTAGCACGAGCGACGCCGCGAGCATTGGGAGGCTGACCGTGGGCTGGAACTGGTTCACCAGGGGCATGCGGGGGAGGATGTTAAGGGAGTAGTAGTGGAGCGAAGCGGCCAGGATCGCACAGGCCAGCCCGCCCCCTAACAGCCCTGCCAAGACCCCTTCCAGGATGAAGGGGATGCGGATGAAGCCGTCCGTCGCCCCTACCAACTGCATCACGCGGATGTCCCGCCGGCGGGCAAAGAGGGTGAGGCGGATGGCGTTGCTGATGATCGCGGCGGTGCCCATCAGCATCACGCCTGCCAGGACCAGCCCCACCGTCCGCGCGACGTTGAAGATGGTGATGAGCTGGCGGAGCACGTCCGCACGGTCCTTTACCGTCTCCACAGCAGGAAGCTCCTTCACCTGACGGGAGATCTCCAGCGCCTGCTCTGGGGATGCGGCGGTGATCTCCAGCTTGTCCGGCAGCGGGTTCTCATCGAAGCCCGCCAGGACATCGGCGTGGTCGGACGATTTCTTGAACTCGGTCCAGGCCTGCTCCTTGGGAATCAGGCGGACCTCGTTGACGCCGGGGATACGGCGGACGTCCGCAGCCAGAAGCTCCGCCTGCTCACGGGAGACGGCCGTGTGGATGAAGGCATGCACCTCCAGCCGGCGGGGCGCGCCCTCCAGCACGGCATAGATCTGCCATCCCACCGCCACGAACACCCCAAGGATGGTGAGTGCAATGGCCGTGGTGGTGATGGAGGCCAGCACCATCAACCCCTGTCGCCGCAGGTTGCGGACGCACTCACCGAGCAGGAACCAGAGAGAAGCAAGCATAGAGGGTCGGGATTTGAACCGCGGAGAGCGCAGAGGACGCAGAGAATTGGGAGAGCAGAAGGTCAGGGGCGGAAGCTGTTTGCGATTCTGCGAATGCCGTCTTTCACTATCAGGCTGTTGAAGTTGATGAGCAAGCCGAGCTCCAGGTTCGCGAGCTTCAGGTACGAGAGGAGCTGGGCGTCGTGAATGGCTAGCACGCGATCCACCGCCTTCAGCTTCACGACCACACAGCCTTCGACCAGCAGATCGATGCGGTAGCCGCAGTCCAAGCGCACTCCCTTGTAGGTGACCGGCAGCTCCTTCTGGCGCTCGACGCGCAATCCACGCTCCATCAGCTCATGGAACAAGCAGGCCTCATATGTCGATTCCAGCAGCCCTGGACCCAGCGCCTGATGCACTTCGATTGCGGCCCCAATAATGGCGAACGTAATCTCGTTCAAGTCGCTTCGGCGTTCCATGCAGCCCCTCCACTCAGTTCCTCTTCTGGTCTTCTCCGCGCTCTCTGCGTTCTCTGCGGTTCAAACTTAGAACCGGTCTGTATAGCGCCCCCGCGCCTCGTCACGGATCAGTCGGCCGTGGTCCAGCGCGACCACCCGCTTGCAGAGGGCGTCAACCATCGCGTGGTCGTGGGTGGCTACCAGCACCGTGGCGCCGCTCTGGTTCACCTGCTCCAGCAGCTCCATGATCTCCAGCGAGGTCTGGGGATCGAGGTTGCCGGTTGGCTCATCCGCCAGGAGCAGCATCGGGGTGTTGACGATGGCGCGGGCCACGGCTGCCCGCTGCTGCTCGCCGCCGGAGACCTGGTGCGGGAACATCTTCCCCTTCGACATCAGCCCCACGCGCTCAAGCGCTTCCTGGGTCCGACCGCGCAACTCCCGCCCGTGGATTCCGATGACTCGGAGCGCGAAGGCTACGTTCTCCTCCAACGTGCGGTCAGGAAGCAGCCGGAAGTCCTGGAACACCACGCCGATGCTCCGGCGGTGGACAGGGATCTCCGCTGGCCGCAGCCGACCGATGTTCCGCCCCTCCATCCAGACTTCGCCGCTGGTCGGCTTGAGCTCGCGGTTGAGGAGTCGCAGTAGCGAGGACTTTCCGCTACCCGTATGGCCCACGACAAAGAGGAACTCACCCTTCGCGACCCGGAAGTCGACCCGATCAAGGGCCAGGTTGTCCTCACGGTGGCGGAGAGAGACGTCCACCAGCTCGATCATGGGTCCCATCTGCTCGTGGACCGGGGGTCTTCGGCCAAAAAGCCTGGCTCGCGGTGGGTCGAGGGTTTCCATACGGAACATGTCGGCCCGGTATTCCGGGGCGGACAGCAGCGGGTTGAGGCAATCTCGTCCTCAATGTCGGGGAACGGTGACCTACGGCGGTCGCAACTCCCGTCGTCGCACGGACTCTCACCGGCTCATGCGCCACTTCTCGATCCTCGCCCTGAGCGCCTTGACGGCAGCCGGTAACTCCTTACTTGCGGACCCCCTCTTCCAGGAGCTGCGCACGCCTCCCACTGCGTCGAGCGCTCGCTACCCTTCCCTGAAACCCCTTACAAAGGCTGACGGCAACCCGCCTCGTAGCGAGAGAGAATGGCGGGCTGAACAGGATCGCTACTCGCGCGAGTGGAAGGCGAGGATCGGGCCCTTCCCCAAGTCAATGCCGCTGGAAACCGAGGTACTGGAGACTGAGGAGCTGTCCGACCACCGCCGCCTCCGGCTCCGCTACCGGATCGATCGCGAGACTGAGACGGAGGCCTACCTGCTACTTCCCAACGGGTACCAGGGGAAGCGTCCGGGAATGGTGGTGCTCCATGCGACCTCCAACAGCCACATGCGGGACGCGGTGGGACTGGGCGGCCGAGAATCGGTGCACCTGGCTCTTCACCTCGTGCGGAGAGGCTATGTGTGCATCGCGCCACGCAACTTTCTCTGGGGCGAGCCAAGCGTTGCGCCTCCAACCCCTGCTGCCCCCACCAACCCCTACCAGCGCGCCACGGAGAAGGTGCTCCAAAGCTATCAAACGGGAATGGCCCGCATGACCTGGGACGCCATCCGCGCCACAGATGTCCTCGCAGCCCGGTCGGAAGTCGACCCGGAACGGCTGGGCAGCATCGGCCACAGTCTGGGCGCGAAGGAGGTGGTCTATCACGCCGCCTTCGACCGCCGCATCCGTGCCGCCATCAGTTGCGAGGGAGGCATTGGCATCGGGTTCAGCAACTGGGAAGCCGACTGGTACCTCGGCCGGCAGGTGAAGTCAGCACCGCTGGGGACTCCCCAGAGCACAGATCACCATGAGTTGCTGACGGTGATCGCGCCCCGCGCCTTCCTGCTCATCGGGGGCGGAAGCGCGGACGGCGCGCAGAGCTGGCCCTACATCGAGGCCGCGCTTCCCGCTTACCGCGCGCGTGACGCGGAGCCACGGCTGGGGCTGCTGGTCCACGCACAGGGGCATAACTTCCCCTCGCCAGGACCGGAGCGCGAGCGGGTCTGGGCCTGGCTCGACCACTGGCTGCTGGGCAAGTAGCAGTAAGCCGTCTACATCACTGCACAAGGCGTCACGCGGCGGCGCGGGCTCTCTCGCGGCGGATGAGCTGTCGGTACTCGCGCTTCAGGCGGGTCCAGACCACCGCCAGCATCGCAATGACGACGACCATGAGGACGGGCTGCCAAGCGGGACCGGAGCCACCCTTTATCGCCCACCGAACCAGCTCCAGCAGTGCGGGAAGGGCGAGTCCGACGGCGACGGCATCGCTCTCACGCACCACGCCCTCCAGCGGACGGAGCGGTAGTGCCCTGCTCCTCTCGCGGTGTGAGGGGTCGTAGCCAGGACTGGCAGGGGTCTTTCGTCCTCTGAAGATCCTTGGCAAGAGGGCGGGGACGTTGGCACGGTAACGGCGGAAGTGCGCGCCGAACTGCTCAACAAGGCCTTCCTCTTCACGACGCACCACCAGGAGGTGGCTGACAAGAAACGCACCCAGGACAACGGCGCCGAGGATCAGGTCGCCGAGGATCAGGCAGAGGCCCGCCCAGAGCAAGAAGCTGCCCAGATAGAGGGGGTGGCGGACCACGCCGTAGATGCCGTCGGTGACGAGGCCCGCGCCCGCGCGTTCCGCTTTCCACTGCCGCGCCACCACCCGGATCGCGAGGCCGAGGCCCAGCAGGAGCATTCCCACCGCATCCAGCCACGGAGAGGCCAGCGCGCTCACTGCGCAATCGGGAGACGCGATGCGCGCCACCATCAGGAGCAGCAAGGGAAGGATCAGCGCCAGATTCTGCCGCGCGCGAACCGACGTACCGCGCCGCACTGGCTTGATCTCACCGCGTCGAGTGGCTCGCGCCGTGCCCTGCTTCTCAACCGAAAGTGACATCCGCTCGCCGACCCTCGCTCACCCAATCCTGGGTTCACATTGATTCTCTTCAGTACGCATGAAGACCGCTGGAATCGCTTGCCCGTTCCCGATTCCAAGCCCACTACCTGAAGCTTCTCCGTACTACCCGGCGGATGCTAGGACAAAGCAGTTTTCGCTAACCGCTAACGGGCCAAGGCCGCCCCACGGAGCGCGTCCGCAATCATCTCTCATGATGCGGTTCCCTGCTGCCCCAGCAAGTCCGCATGGCGGACACCGATGTTCCGAAACGACCCCTCACAAGGTGCAACCGCCACGGTGTTTCACGTGAAACATCTCTCCGAGCAAGCGGTGTCAGGGGATGTGAAGGGTTGCCAATGGGCTGACCCAACTAAGGCCTGCTGGGCAACGGTGCGTTCCCCAGAGGAAACCTGCTGGCCACGTTGTCACTGTCTCATCAGAGACGTGACAACTGCCGTTGAGAGGATGCCGGTTCGGGGCATAGGCTCTGAACTTGCCGAGCGGATCAGACACCGAGGAGACTGAGCTTGATGGAGACCGTGAACTTCGGAGGGTGGCCGGGCTGTGTGAGGATTGCGAACGACGAGATCGAAGCGATCGTGACGGCGGATGTCGGCCCGCGTGTGGTGCGCCTTGGACGGCCTGGGGGAGCAAACGCCTTCCGGGAGTTTCCTGAGATGCAAGGCCTCACCGGCGGCGACGAGTGGCGGGTCTTAGGCGGGCACCGCCTTTGGCACGCGCCAGAGCAGAAGCCTCGGTGCTACCAGCCTGACAACGAGCCGGTGCAGGTAAAGCCGCTGGACCGTGGGGCGCAGTTCATCCAGAACGTGGAGGCGGGAACGGGAATCCGCAAGAGTTTGACCCTCGAGGCCTTGCAGGGGTCTCACATCCGTGCGGTTCACACCCTTACCAATGAGGGTCTATGGCCGGTGCGGCTGGCGCCCTGGGCCCTGACAATCGTGGCACCCGGTGGCAGGGCGATCCTTCCCCAGCCACCGATGCAGGGGTCGGACAACCTCCTGCCCAACCGTACCCTCGTGCTCTGGCCCTACACCCGCCTGGACGACCCCCGCCTGGAATGGGGAGAGCGGTACCTGCGAGTACGCATGGACCCTTCCATCACCCCTCCCACCAAGGTAGGGACCCAGGTCCTGAGCCGGTGGTGCGCCTACGCGAAGGAGGGCAGCCTCTTCTTGAAGGTCGTCGCCTACCAGCCGTCTGCGGTCCATCCCGACTTCAACTGCAGTGTCGAAGTGTACACGGCCGGTGACTTCCTGGAGTTGGAAACCCTGGGTGCCCTTGTGGAGCTGAACCCTGGCGAGGAGACGAGCCATGTGGAGCACTGGTTCCTCTTCGAAGATCCGGCGATTGACGCGGCGAGCGAAGAGCAGATCGACGCCACTATCCTGCCATTGGTGCAGGATGCGCTCCGCGGCTTGTAGCCTTCAAAAACCTATACAACCCCTGATATCCCTATCACTCCCAACCCTGCACAGGTCCGACAAACCTCTCCCGGAGTCCTGCAAGCTCATCTTGGAACTGCTCCTCAAGAAACGCTCGGATGGGTAGGGGCATAGGTAGGTCCGGAGCCTTGTTCACCAGCTTTTGGTAGGGCAGGGTATCCCATGTCACCTCACCTGTGAACCCTATGTGGTCAAGAACGTCCTGTAAGAGCCCCTGGGGCCTAAGAGTGAGATCCTCGAAGAAGCCCACGAGGAGTTGCTCCGGCGGGAAGACACTCTCCCACCGGTGGAGCATGCGGAGGTAGCAGCCCCGCTCATAGCATCCCGGCTTCTTGAGGTGGGCCAGCATCTGATCCACGGTGAGGCTATCGAAGGAGTGGCGCTGGCGGCGTAACAGGTGCATCAGCAGATGCGACCATGCCCGGTCGATCGGGTTGCGGAGCAGCAGGATCAGCCGTGCGTCCGGCATGACTGCGTGCATGAGGCGGATGCGCTCCATCGGGAGGACGCTGTAGGAGGGCGTGATCTCGCCGGGAAGCCGGTCGCCCGCTGCTTCGAAGTGGCGCGCGTAGTTGCGCAGCCTGCGGAAGTACCAGCGGTCGAAGTAGTGGAGTTCCTTGTGCGCGGGCAGGTAGATGCCTGGGATGCGGCGCAGGTTCCGGTCCAGCCAAGTGGTGCCTGCCTTCTGCGCGCCAATCCCGATGAAGCGCGGCAGGGTCAGCCCTTGCGGCGGCGGTTGAAGACCGCGGACAATGGCCCACTTCTCCAGCACGCCACCAGTGGCGCGTGCCCGCGCGAGGAGACCTGGATTCGGCGGGGGTAGTCGGCGGCTCATGGGCAATGGGATGGGTCTCCCCGGATGTTCGAGCGCCGGGGAGAAGAAGGGCGGGACGGAGCCATTCTAGCGTAGGCAGCAGCGCGAGGGAGGTCGATTCCTACGCTGCAGCGGCCTCCGGAGCGCGACACCCTCCTGCCTTGGCCTTTTCTAGGTACCCAAGTGTGTGTCTTGCGTCGTAGTACCGGCCGGTTCGGCGTATCCGTTGGGCCGCCTCCAGCGTTGTAGCCGTGTGTCGCCGCCTCGTGATACGCATGCCAGCGTCCCGTAGCGTAATCTGCAGGGGTTCGCTGTCCGTAAGGAGTTTTGCCTTTATGAATCGCTCACATCTTCACCGAACCGCCCGCCGGCCGTGGATCGCAGGATCGATCGGCGCCTTCCTCTTGGTAGGGGTTGTCACGGCAGCGCGCGCGGATGTCATGCTCGCCTTCAAGCTTCAGGAGGGGTCCAGCAACACCCACCATGAAGAGGTCATCGACCAGATCCTGACCTTGAATGGCATGGAGATCGTTACCAAGGCCAAGACGGTCGCCACGATGCGCTCCGAGATCAGCGCCCCCGGCAAGGACGGCTCACGGCGCATCAAGGAGACCTTCCTGACGATGACCGCCAATCTTGATCTGCCCGGCGGCCTCAAGCTGGTGTATGACTCTGCAAAACCGGATGAGGCGAAGGTGGACAACCCCGCGCTGCAGCCGGCGCTCGATGCGTTCAAGGCCTTCAAAGGTCTGACCTATTCCGTGACCTTGAACAAGGATCTCAAGGTGCAGTCGGTGGAGGGAACCGAAGCCTTCCCTCCCGCTCTGAGCGCAGCAGGCGGACTGACGAAGGAGAGCATCAAGCGCGAAACCGACCAACACTGGTCGCTCCTGCCCGGGAAGTCGGTCAAGAAGGGCGAACGCTGGAACCGAACGGAGAACAAGGACCTGGGAGGCGGACAGAACTTGATCTACGACGTCTTCTATGAGTACCAGGGCACGGTGGAGAAGGGTGGCAAGAGCTTCGAGAAACTGGGGGTCTTCGTCAACACTGCGCGGCTGGAGATCGATCCCAACGCGCAGCTTCCTGCGAAGGTGAAGCAGAGCGACCTGAAGATCGAAAGCAGCAGCGGCGAGATCCTGCTGGACCGCGAGAGCGGCAACGTTGTTGAGCGAACCACTCGCACGCGCATCGTGGGGCCGCTCACGCTGGATGTGATGGGCATGGAAATCGCCGGCAAGCTGGACCTCACCCTGGACCAGACCACTGTCACCAAGTGACAGCGAAAGGTCGTGTGTGAGGGTTTGTCTGGGGTCCACTCACGCCATTGGGACCACTGTAAAGGTTTGTTAGTGGCGAACGGCAGCGGATGTCAGGGTATGCGTGCCCTCATGGGCTACCACTTGTAAGGGCCGCTTTAGAACACTGAGGGGTCAGGAGTTAGACCTCGTGACCCCTCTTCCGTCACTCATCCACCAACCTAGCGGACGATGCGGCCGGTCTTGTCGTCCATGCGGTCGCCGGTCATGGCGTCGGTGGCCTTCTCGGTGACCCCACGGGTATCAGGGGCACCATCAATGGTGTAGCCGCCTGTTTGAACGCCGGGGATGCCGTTGCTCAGGTCGCGCGTGCGGTTAGGGTCGTCGTAGACGCGGTCGTCCAGCAGCTTGGTGTCATTGACAGCGCTTCCCTGCGTGTAGTCCGGAGTCACGCGGTCCCGGCTGTCGAAGAGTGAGTCCCGATCGTTAATCGGGTCGGCCATGGTGCCCATAGGAGCCGCGCCGCTGGCGCTTCCCGTTGTCTGCGCCGGATAGACAGTGCCTGTGCCGGTGTCCGAGACATAGCCGGGCGTCCCGTCGATGTCATCATCGTGGTCCCGCGCGACGCTGTCACCCAGGCCGGTGATGTTGTTGTCGTTGTCGTGGCGATCAATGACGGCCACTGCGGCACCGCTGGCGGCAGCGCCAATCGCTCCGCCGATCAACGCGCCGGCCACCGCACCTGCCGGGCCAAGCATCGAGCCGGCGATCGCGCCCATGGTGGCTGAACCTATGCCGCCGGTGATGGCGCCTTTGGCGGCGTCGTTGTGCGGGTTGTCATCGATGCCGTGCTGGATGCCGTCATCGGTTAGGCCGTCGTCGGTTAGGCCGTCGTCGACCATGTCATCGTCCATGTCGTGTGCCACGTTGATGGGTGCGCGTCCGTCGTTAATCATTCTGCTCCCCCTTGAAACCAATTCTGCCCTGCCGTAGAGCCCTGCCACAGTGCCCGGCGGGTCATTCGGTTGATGCCCGTTGAGGGCTATGTTGAAACGTGGGCAGGCGGCAGGCGCAAAGTCGACCGCTTCCCACCGTCAAGCACGGGCCGGTTGAACCACTTAAGGAGAGGCAGTGCGCTTGCGATGAACGCGCAGCAACCCGTGGCCGGTCTCGGTCTGGAAGGTAGTCGCGAGGGTTTCGCGGAGCGGCTGAGCCCATGAGGGCCAGTTGGGAGTCTCGTCACGGCAGTCGACCACGTAGGCGGGCGGCATCGTTCGCAGGTCGGCCAGCATCTCGCTGAGCCACGCGCGGCGGCGGGCTTCCTGGATGCTCGTCTCCGTGAAGATCGGGGCGCTGGAGGCGTGGCGAGTGCTTGATCTGCGCCCGCTATAGAGGTAGATCTCGGGCTGGAACGGGATCACCAGGATACGGTCGCCGGGATCGGTCCCTCGCCGGATCTGGAGCGCCGCCTCACGGGACCTTCGCACCTCATGCTGGAAGACGCCGACAAAGCGATCCTGATACGAAGTCACAGTCTGCTGTCCTGCGAGGACGCTCGCTGCGCCCACCATGCTCCAACCGCGCGGCGCGAGGGCGTATCCGACCACCACCCCCGTTCCAAGCAGTAACCCCAGTCGCGCAGCCAGAATCCGGATCGGTTGCCGGCTCATCCCTGCCTGTGACCACCAGCGGTGCAGCAGCCATGCCGTGAGCCAGGCGGCAGCGGGCGTGAGTACCGCCCAGTGGTAAAGGTAGAAGCGACGCTGAACCACCACCTGCAGGATGGCCGCCAGCCACCACGCGGCCACCGCCCACCGCTCCTCGACGCCAGCACCCAGTGTCCGGAGAGATTCTGCTTCTGCAGAGTATGGTCGTTTCCGGCGCCCGGCCCAGAAGAACGACAGCACGAGCGCACTAAGCAGGACGACCGGCAGGTAGCCGGTGAGCTCCAGCCGCCAGGCCAGCTCCCACCACGGCATCCCGCTCGTCCGGGGGTCGCCACCCGCATACTCCCGCTGCACCTCCAGCAGCTCCGCCAGGTAAGGAAGCCCGCCACGCGCGCCGAAGTAGGCAACTACGAGCGCCAGAGGGAGAAGCCATCCGGCTCCAAGCCGGACCAGGGGCGGCAGCCCGCTGCTAGGACCCGGACGTGGCCGGGGCGCGAAGAAGAGCGCAAGTAGACCGGCAGGGATCACGCCCAGAACGGCGGTGGTCTTGAAGCAGGCGGCCGTGCCGGCCAGAACCCCGGCCCAGAAGTACCGCCGTTCCAGCGCCATCACCACTGACCACGCCAGCATCGGCGCGATCAGCGTCTCTACCTGCGAGAGGTTCCAGTAATCGACCGCTCCCAGCGTGAAGAGCGTCAGCACCGCAGCCGGAAGGATTCCCGGTTGCGTGCCGCCTGTAGACGCGCTTCCAGGCACAACTCTCCGCCAAAGCCGGTCCAGCGCCAGTGCAGAAGCGAGGAAGGCAACCAGATCGAGGAGGCGGGGTGCCCATTCAGCGGGGCCGGCGATGGCCCGGAGGAGCGCGTAAACCGCGTAGATGCCGGGCAGCTTGACGTCCCAGGCATCGCGATAAGGAAGCCCGCCCTCCTGCCATACCCAGCCGACGTAGGCGAACATCGCCTGGTCGCGTCCGTATGGGTAGAGGAGGGTCGGAAGGCCGAGGAGACACATCCCCAGCACCAGGGCCGCCAAGCACCACGGAATGGGCAGGCTGGAAGATGGGTAATCGGACGATGAAGAGCCGGCTCGGTGTGATCTGGACATCAGCGAGCCGGACGGGCCGCAGTGATCGCGCGCACGGTGCGCCAGCACGGACTCAGCGTACGTTCTCGGCTTTGAAGGGCGAGGCGGGAAGGCCGGCGGCGTTGTAGAGATTGCCCGTCGGGTGAGCGCGCCAGGCGTAGCGGACGGTCAGCGGGCCGCGATACTCCTGAACGGGCAGGATCAGCTTGTTGCCGTCGATGCGGGCGGCGATCGGCTGGAAGTCTACCCCTGCGGCCTTGATCTCCAGCTCGCGGAGGAAGCCGTCCCGTGCGTGGAGGCCCCTCGCGTGCTCGAAGGTGAGGATCAGCTCACTGCCGGACCGCTTCGCGCTCTTCAGCAGGGGACCGTTGTGAGCCAGGTTCTGACCATAGGCCACATCCCGCGCGATCAGCGCCAGCCGCTCCCCAACGGAGCGCTTGTCCTTGGGGTGGATATCGCCGTCGCTGACGTCATGGATGACGGCCATGCCAGTGGCGGGAAGCTCCAGCGTCTCAAGCTGCGCCTGCCGCAGCGCCGGCCAGTTGCCGACCTCGCTTCCGGGCTTGCCGATGCGGGCGAGTTGCACGAAGAGGAACGGGAAGGCGCCCTGGCCCCACTCGCGCCGCCATTCGTCGATCATCCCGCCAAACAGTTTGCGGTACATCCCGGCGTTGCCGGTGTTCGACTCTCCCTGATACCAGATGGCGCCCTTGATGGCGTAAGGCTGGAGCGGGCGAATCATATCCCGATGGTGCATCCCCCAGTCCGGCTTGAGCTGCTCATAGCCAAGGCTCTTCAGGGTCTCGGTCGACATCCAGCGCTCCACGGCGGTGCCGCCCACAGCGGATTGAATCAGCCCGATGGGGACCTTCTGATCCTCATGGAGCGCGCGCCCAAAGGCATAGCCGACCCCGGAAAAGGCGAGTACGGCTTCCGGCGAAGCGGTCTGCCAGGCACCGATCTGGCCCTGGTGACCCACCTTCAGCAGCCGGATGCGGTCATTGGCGGGCTGCTGCTTGAGCTTCTCGGCACCGTCGGACGCGCTGGCGGGCCACTCCATGTTGCTCTGGCCGGAGCAGACCCAGACATCGCCGACGTACACGGCCTTGTAGTCGATCCGGTTGTTGGCCTGGAGAGTCATGGCGAAGGGACCGCCCGCTTTGGTGGCCGGAAGGTCAACGCGCCACTTGCCCTCGCCATCCGCGAGGGTGGCCACGCTGGCGCCGTTGAAGTAGACGGAGACCTTCTCGCCAGGCGCGGCGGTGCCCCAGAGCGGATTCTTGATGCCGCGCTGCAGCACCATCCCCTCTTGGATCAGCGGCGCAGGCTTCGCATCAGCCCGCGCGGGACTGGCGATGCAGACGGGGGCGAGGATGCCGCTGAGGACGAGGAAAGTGGTCTGTGCCTTCACGATGTCGAACTCCATAGCCAGGCCTTGGCCGCCGACTCTCCTAGCATTTCACGCAAGGGCATCGGGCAGCGTGGCGTTTGGCGGCAGGGGATGCAGCCGTCACTTAGTTCTAGACTGGCAGCCGCCTCTCCTCTGAAAACCGAATGCAGGAACTCGCAAGCGGACGGGCGGAGCAGGGCCATCGGGAATCCATCATGCCTTCGCGACACCCTCATCCAAGAAATGCTCGTCAAGCAAGGTCGCCCCTCGGCACGAAGTGATTCCAATCCGCCCCCAACCGCCGTCATTCCGCACGGTAGCTGTCAAAGAGCGACGGTGTGTTGCCCTACCGGAACCCATTTGAACCCGCCCGCTCGTGCTCCCCGCCTATCCCAACCGAGCGATGGGTCGCCGTCGGCCAAGCTAGTTTCACAAAAGCTCCCATGCCCCTCAGGGGCCCCGTCACCCATGAAAGTGACCGAATGACGACGCGCCGAGTGGTTCAACTCGCGGACACGTTGGTCTCCCCCAGGATTGCAGGATTGGGGGCCGGGGGGTGGACCATCTGCGCACGATGCCGTTCAGGTAGAATGCAGCACAGCTCGTCATACTAGACCGCCGCTGGCGATGACTCCAGGTTGAAGGGGTCGCGGCCGGGGAGGATACGGATCGGGATCGCGCACAGCTCCCGCTGGGGGTTCTCGTCCGGTGAGAAGGGGCTGAGGGTATCGGAGAGGAGCATTCGGTAGCCTTCAAGGAAACGCGGCGCCATCTCTGGATGGAGGTCGGTGTCTGTCTGAAGCGAGATGGTGCCAGCGCGGATGAGGCCCTCTTCGCGGCGAAAGCGGGGGAGGGCGTCCACCGGTGTGGTTTCCGGCATCCTCTCCCCCGTGAAGGCGCCCTCCGAGATCAGATCGCGGCGAATCAAGCGCGCCGTGGTGAGCACCAGTTCCATATCGCTGCCGGTGTTGTCGATGCCGCGCGCATAGGCCAGCACTTCTTCCTCCGGCGTGAGGGCGCCCAGGTCTCGGAGCGCGGTCAGCTCTCTCGGGAACTCCATCAGCAGTTCCGGGTCCCGTGCCCGGACTCCAGGAATCTGAAAGGTGGGGAGCTGGCCATGCTCTTCCAGCATCCCGTTCATCCGGCGTGAGCAGTAATCGCGCAATTCGGGCTTGAGTTCCGGAAGGCCGACTTCCAGGAAGCGGTCCACCAGGTAGAACCGGACCCCGAACAGGTCGCCGTAGGAGACTTCACGGAAGGCCGCCAGGTGCCGCCATGGAATGCGCTCCAGCTCATGGTCGCGGGTCGGCATCAGCATCAGCCCGCGCTCTGTGGCCACCACCGCGCCGTCCCGCTCGATCTGAATCACCTGCCATGCGCCGTCCGACTCCTCCGTCTGGGCGCAGAGCCAGAGCGCGCGCTCCAGGGCGGGAATCTGATCCGGCAGGCTCTCCCGCACCGGGCCGAAGAAGGTCTGCCGCACCAGATGCCGCAGCAGGGAATGGTAGAACCGCTCGATGCCGGAGAACGGCATCAGCGTCACCGCGACGCGCCCCTGGCGGTTATGGAGGTTGACCTCCTGGATGCCACGGCTGGTCACGCGCGCGGAGGTCCACCCGATCTGATCCAGCTTGCACTGCCACCCGCGGACTCCGGGACCGGGCGCGGGGATGTAGGCGAGGGTGTCATCCGAGAGCCGGACAACCAACTGCTGTTCGTCATCGGCAAACGTCTGCTCGGCCATGCTCGGCTGCTCGGACATGCGCGGCTACCCGGCTTTCAGGGGACGAAGAGGGATGGCCACGGCTGCGGATGCAACTCCAGCCATCGATTCCGTTCCCCCACACGGAACTGGCCAAACCGGCTTGCACTACAGACATGCGCCGGTCGTTGCGGAATGCGGAGTGCGGAATGCGGAGTGCGGAGTGCGGAATGCGGAGTGCGGAGTGCTCAATACCGGGCCGGTCCCGCCTGACGTGACTGGAACCGCATCGAGGACGGGGCGGCGACGGAGCGCCCGCCCTACGGTCCATGGCCGAAGCGGCTGCCGCTTTGCCGACCGGTGCTCGTTCCGCCAACGGCTTGTAGGGCGGGGCGTCCCTGCCCGCCTCGTCTCCGATGAAGGAGCCGTCATCGACGAGGAAGCCGCGCCAACGTCACGGGCGGGACCCGCCTGACGTGACTGGAACCGCATCGAGGACGGGGCGGCGACGGAGCGCCTGCCCTACGTTCCGTGGCCGAAGCGGCTGCCGCTTTGCCGACCGGTGCTCGTTCCGCCAACGGCTTGTAGGGCGGGGCGTCCCTGCCCGCCTCGTCTCCGATGA
>JANPLG010000467.1:0-7906 GCA_031426395.1 Actinomycetes bacterium | reverse complement strand
CTCGCCGGTGATGCGGAGCGCCTCCGTCTGGTCCAGTCCGTCCAGCGCGGCGTTCGCCTCCGCCAACTGCACCTGTGCCGTCCGAATAGCGCGCGCCAACTGCCCAAGCAGCGACTTCCGCAGCGCATCCGCCGCCGCATTGTTCTCCTGATAGCTGAAGTAGGCCTCGCACGCGCGAGAGACCGTGCGGTAGGAGCGGGCGCCCTCGCTTCCCAGTTGGAGCGAAGGGAAAGCCCAGAACCCCGTTGGCTGCCCGGCATCGTCCAGCCATACCTTGGGATCGAAGTCGCGCCGCGCCACGCGATCCATCCGAGCGAGCACCGCTTCAGCGAGGCCCGCATTGACAGACATCACTGCTTCGGCCAGCGCCTCCCGCGCTGCGAAGGCTCCCCAGCCGTTCAGGCGCGCCGTTATCTCAGCGGGAGTGACAACTCCAGCCAGTACCGCGCGCAATTGCTCCACCGCGAGGCTGCGGGGATCCACGCGCTGTCCAGGCGGCGCGCTGTACGGAATCCCGGGCAGGACCGCGCGGACGCTGCTCTGGCTCGGCGGGATCTGCTTGACGGCTCCCAGGATGACTTCGTGTTCGTCCAGCAAGAGGAGGTTGCTGTGCCGACCCATGATCTCGTGGACGAGAGTCCACCGCTCCTCACCGCTCCGGAAAGTGAGGCGGAGGATGCGGTCGAACCCCGGCTGCTCCACCGCCGCCAGCCGTGCCCCGCCCAGGTGTTTCCGGAGCAGCATGCAAAAGCCCGGCGGTGGACCTTCGGACTTCGCCCGGAACGTGATCTCGTGGGCGCGGGTCCAGCGTGGGTCGCTCTGGAACAACCAGAGCCGTCGTGATCTGTGCTCTCGCTGCTCGTCCGGCGATGGGCTTCCACCGGTGAACGTGACGACTACGGCCAAGCGATCAGGCTGATGAACCTGGCCGACATGCGCGCCGATGAGCCCTTCCAACTCGGTCAGTGCGGCCGCTGCGCAGAAGCTGTCGTACGTCACGTGACCGCTTCTGCTGCCGGCGCTCCGGGGTCCAGGACGACGTTGTCGATCAGCCGCGTCTTTCCCACATAAGCGGCCACCGCGAGAAGAGCCGGGGTTTCGACGCGCGATACGGGCGTCAGCGCCTCCGCGTTGACTAGCTCGACATAATCGATCCGCACCAACGGCTCCCCGGCCAGACGGTTCACAACCTCGGCGGTGAGCGCGTCGCTCTCCCGCACTCCTGCGGAGAAGCGCGCACTGGCCGCCGCCAATCCTTGCGAGAGGCCCAGTGCGTCCGACCGCTCTTCGACGGAGAGGTACCGGTTGCGGCTACTCATCGCAAGGCCGTCCGGCTCGCGGTAGATGGGGCAGGGGATTATCTCCACCGGCAGATCCAGGTCCCACGTGATACGCCGGATCACCTGAAGCTGCTGGTAATCCTTCTCTCCGAAGTAGGCGCGGTCCGGCTGCGCCATACTGAACAGCTTCGTCACTACGGTCGCCACGCCATCGAAATGACCGGGGCGGGAGGCGCCACAGAGACCCTCGGTGACGCCGCGCACGCTCACCGTGGTCGCGTAACCCTGCGGGTACACCTCGCTGACCGCTGGAGCGAACAGCAGCTCCGCACCAGTGGTGGCAGCCATCCGGCGATCCGCCTCGAGGCCACGGGGGTAACGGGTGAAATCCTCACTCGGGCCAAACTGCGTGGGATTCACGAAGAGCGTGACCACGGTGAGACCGCACTCCCTTTGTGAGCGGCGCATGAGCGAGAGGTGACCCTCGTGGAATGCGCCCATGGTCGGCACCAGGCCGACCACTTTACCTTCGCTGCGCGCAGTACCGACCCGTGCCCGAAGCTCGGCGACCGTCGTGATCACTTCCACTTTTCGGCATCCTCCAGCTCGGGCGCGTGAACAGTCTCGGCTTCGGTGGGGAAGTTGCCCGCGCGGACCTCGGCTGCATAGCGTGCGATTGCGTCCCGGATCATCGCGCCCGCATCGACATACTGCTTGGCGTGGCGCGGCTTGAAGTCGCCTGCAAGGCCGAGGAGGTCGTGCCAGACCTGAACCTGGCCGTTACACCCAACCCCAGCGCCAATCCCGATGGTGGGGATACCAATGGCCGCAGTGACGGCGCGGGCTACCTCAGCGGGCACTCCTTCCAGCACCAGACCAAAGGCCCCGGCCTCTTCCAGTGATCGGGCGTCGTCCATCAGGCGCTTCGCCGCCTCGCTGGTGCGCGCCTGGATGCGGAAACCACCCATCCCCAGCACCGACTGCGGCGTCAGCCCGAGGTGACCCATCACCGGGACACCGCTCTCCGTGAGGCGGCGCACCAGAGAGCAGACCGTTCCCGCGCCCTCCACCTTGACGGCGCTGGCACCGGCCTGGAGCAGCCGGGCAGCATTGCGGAACGCCTCGGCATCGCTTCCCTGGTAGGAGAGAAACGGCAGATCGGCCACCACCAGTGCGAGGGTTTCGGCGCGAGAGACGGCGCGGACGTGGTGCTCCATGTCGTCCACCGTGACCGGAACCGTGGTCTGGTGACCCAGCACCACCATCCCCAGGGAGTCGCCCACCAGGATCGCGTCTACTCCAGCCTCATCGGCCAGGCGAGCGGAGGGGAAGTCGTAGGCGGTCACCATCACCAGACGCTCGCCGCGCGCCTTCTTCGCCAGGAACTCGGGGGCGGTGACCCTCTTCCGATCAGCCATCAACACTCCACCTTTCAGGCGTCCGCGCGCCCCCAACAGTTTGTTCCAAAGGCCGCGCCATGCGGTCTTCGGCAGGGTTTCAGAGACCCTTCTCCTTGGGAGCGCGTGCCCGATCTTCGATGCAGCGGCCGGAGGATTGCCGGTAGGACGGCTGCTGTGCATGCGTTCCAGCCGTTCCGGGTATTTCAGGCTATGGCTCCAACAGCAGGTTGCAGGGCAACACAAAGACCGCTTCTTAGGCGGCTAGGAGGGGCATGTGGCGGAGGCGGAATTGACGGAAGTAGTTGGAGTTGGCCCCGAAGGTGACTGCGCGTTCTCGGAAGGATCTGAAGGCGGGCAATGCCCGGCGTGCGACAACGGTTCGGGGGCCGTTCAGCTATGCCCTGCGAAAGCTCCGGCTGGGCGTGCTGACCCTCTGGGCTGATCGCTCCTACGACTTCCGCAAGACTGAAAGCTCGTGACCGCGAAAACCGAATTGTCAATTGTCAATTGCAAATTGCAAATTGAGATGCTTACGGGAGCCCCAGGTCACTCCCCACCGTGACCTACACTCCAGCCCGATCCAGTAGATCACGGATGTCACGCAGCACTGCGGCGTGGTCCGTCTCCACTGCTATCGCCGTGCGCTGAAACTGTGCCAGAGAGCCGTAGTGATGCTCCAGGCAGGCGATGAGCAGTGACTTGATCTTCTCCTCCGGCGGGGTGTGCGGCAGCGAGCTTGAGACATAGAGCGCCTCCAGGCTGCGCTCCTTGTCCTGGAAGAACTGCGCAATCTGATCCGCGCTCCACTCACCGGCTCGTATCGCCTTGAGTTGCTCCCGATGGCGCTGGAGGTCGAGGTCGCCCTCCGTCAGGATCTGCTCCACCTGGAGCATCAGCCGCACCGTGTGGTAGCCGGCCTTCAGGTCGAACCCGTGCTTCTCGAATGCCTCCCGGCGGTTGCTCTCCTCCGAGGGGACTTTGGTGAACATCTTGTTCTTCTGGGAGTAGGCATACCCCTTGAACTTGTGCCAGCTCCCCTTGTGGAGGAAGATCCGCCGCTGCTCCCGTACCATGGTCCCGATCTGCGTGCAGGTCAGGACGCAGGTCTGCGGCGCGAAGAGCGCATCGACCATGTTCGGGTTGTTCTCCATCGCCAGTTGCATCCACTTGACGATGCCGAACATCGTGACGTCGTACATCCGGCCCTTCCCTCCGATCTCGGAGGGACTCTGGATGTGATGCTGCTGGTACTGCTCAAACCGCTTCACCTGCCGCCCGAAACCAGGGATCTCCCCGCCGAGGTGCGGGAAGATCATCTCGATGGGCGGCAGGCAGAACCCGTACAGGTCCACGTCGCTGGTGTCCTGCGAGACGCCATAAGCGATGCTCCCCATCATGCATTCGTATTGGACGGCTGCCGGGAGCCACTTCGGCGGCTGATGCAGGCCCTTCTCGGCCAGGATGCGGGTGTTGAACATGGTGAGCGCCTGAGGCGAGGCAAACTGTGCCCCATCCGGAATCCGCAATTGAGTGGGCGGTTGGTGTAGAACTTCCCGGCTGAGCGTGACTCTCCTCCGCATCCCCTGGCTGGACGCAACTGCGTGGAACCCACCTGCATTGAACGCTCCCTCTTCGCCTCCGCTGCTTGACGTCCGCAACCTGCGCAAGAGCTATGTCACGCCCGCGCAGTGGCCGCAGAAGGGCGAGCACGTGGTCCGGGCGGTCGACGATGTCTCTTTCCAGGTGCGGGAGCGGTCGACGTTCGGCCTGGTGGGGGAGAGCGGCTGTGGAAAGTCGACCGCTGCGCGCTGCATCCTGCGGCTCATTGCATCGGACGGCGGGGAAGTGCTCTTTCAGGGCGCGGACGTGCTCAAGGCGGCAGCCGGCGACCTGCGACGCCTGCGCCGGGAAGCACAGATTATCTTCCAGGATCCGTACTCCTCGCTCGATCCACGGATGACTATCCGTGCCACGCTGCTGGAGCCGATGGAGATCCACCGGGTGGGGGACCGCCCGTCTCGCGAGGCCCGCGTCCGGGAGCTGCTTGAGTTGGTTGGGCTACCGGAGTCGGCGGCCGGGAAGTATCCCCACGAGTTCAGTGGCGGTCAACGGCAGCGGGTCGGCATCGCGCGGGCCCTGGCGCTCTCTCCCAAGCTAGTGGTCGCCGACGAGCCGGTGTCCGCCCTCGACCTCTCCATCCGGGCGCAGGTGGTGAACCTGATGTCCGACCTGCAGGAGCGCCTGGGTCTTGCCTACCTCTTCATTGCCCACGACCTGACGCTGGTCCGGCACGTCTGCCACCGGGTCGCCGTGATGCGGCGAGGAAGGATCGTGGAGATGGGCGAGACGGATAAGCTCTTCGAGAACCCTCTCCATCCGTATACCCGCCGACTGCTGGCAGCCATCCCCATCCCCGATCCCGCGCAGCGGCACCGGACCGCGCTTCCCGAGGCACCTGCGGAAGCGGATCAAGGAGAGCTGCGGGAAGTAGTGCCGGGACACTGGGCACGCGTCTGAGCCGCCGTATGCCGGACTCCTACGGTCGGAGCGAATGGGAGAGTGGGCGAATGGGAGAGTGGGCGAATGGGAGAATGGGCGATCTGTGGCTATCATCGGCAGAGCCGTCACCCATTCTCCCATTCGTCCCCACTTCTCGGATTCAGCGTGCGCGAAATGATCTCAAGCACTGGGCCGTCCACGCAGAGTGCGGACGCGTAGCCGGTCGGTGCGCTCAGCGCCTCCAGCCGGAGCGACGGCGTATCCGGCGGCGGTGTGACGAGCCGCGCCTCCGGGCCGGCAGAGACCGCGAAACTGTCCAGTGGAAGCGAGAGGCCCGCGCCGTGGGCCTTGATGACCGCCTCCTTACGCGTCCAGATCCGGTAAAACGCCTCCACCTGCTCCGATGCGGACAGGCAACTCAAGCACTCGACTTCCGAGGGGGCGAAGAAGCGATGGGCTATTGGGATGAGGTCGCGGTCAGCGCGAACCTGCTCTACGTCCACACCAATCTCTCGCCCCGTGGCGAAGGCGAACACGGCCCATTCGCCGGAATGCGAGAGGTTGAAGCGAAGGGGGCTATCCGCGAGGTGCGGCTTCCCCCATCGACCGGCCGCCAGCACTGGCTGGGACGGGAAGCATCCCAGGTAGGCACCCAGCAGGCCTCTGAGCGCGCTTCGCACGCAGACGAAGGCGTCGGCGTGCTCCCGAGCCAGGAAGCGCTTCGCACGGCGGCGCTCATCATCGGTCAGCCATTCCGTGGAGGCGGCTGTCAGCGAATGCTGGAGCCACCACAGGTGGACCTCGTCGCACGACGGAAGCACCAGGGAAGTTACGTGGAGCTGTATCCTCTGAGGGCCGTCAGCCATGAGGGCTAGGCGTCGCCCCGCAGGCGGGCCAGCACTTCTTCCAGTTCCGATGCCAGCACTCTCACCCGAGGCTCCGAGATCATGGCCGCATGATAGCCGGGCACGTCGATCACGTCGATCCCGCCAAGAGCGATCGGCCCCCAGCCAAGGTGCCGGTCAGGCTTCGCGCGGGGAGGCTGGCGCGTGGCGCGGAAGAGGGTGATCCGCCCTTCGTAGGGCTTCGGTTCGTAAGCTACCAAGGCTTCGGTCATCGCGCTTCGAGAGTCACGGAGTGCGGCGTGGAGGGTAGCGGTGGGGGTTGCATCGCGATCCCGGTCCCGAAGAAGCTGGATGAACTCGCCACGCTCTTCCCAACCCTTCTGGAGTTTCTCCCTCAGATAGGGAAGCCGCTCAACGGGGGGCAGGCCGGTGAAGCTACCTGCGTGGTGCTCCACCCGGCGGGCCAGCTCTCCCGCAATGATGTGGAACCGAGAGGTTCCAGGGCGCAGGGTTGGATAGCCCGGGCCATAAGTGTCAAGGAAGGCCGCCAGCGCCGCCTCTTCGCCGTTGGCCCGGAGCTGCTGCGCCATCTCGAGCACAATTCGGCCGCCGTACGAGGCACCGGCGAGATAGTAGGGACCCTCTGGCTGGAACGTCCGTATCTCCTCGAGATAATGCGCCGCCATGTCCTCGATCCGCCGGAATGGAGGTAGATCGCTGCCCAGCTCCACCGGCTGAAGTCCAAAGACCGGTTGCTCCGGCCCCAGCCGCGCCGTGAGCGGACGGTAGAAGAGCACGTGTCCGCCACCGCCGTGGATGAAGTAAAGCGGCGGACGGGTGCCACTCGAGTGCAGGGGCACGAGGGAGGTCCATCGGGGCTTCCAGCCGTCCATTCGGAGCAGGTTGGCCTGTTCGCGGAAGGTGGGTGCCTGGAAGAGACTGGAGACCGGAAGCTCCCGCTGGAACTCTTCCTGGACGCGGGCGAAGAGCGTCAGTGCCAGCAGCGAGTGACCGCCCAGCGCGAAGAAGCTGTCGTCCTGATCCAGGGAGCGGACATTCAGCACACTCCGCCAGATCCGCTCGAGCCGCAGCTCCAGCTCTTCGAGCGAAGCTGTCTTTGCGCTCCCCGTCTGGGGCACTACAGCTTCCGGAGCGGGAAGAGCAGCGCGGTCGATCTTCCCGTTGGCGGAGAGCGGGAGACGGTCCAGGACCACCACAACCGACGGGACCATGTAGCCGGGTAGCGCTGCCGCCACGGCCTGGCGAAGCGTTGCCGGGTCGAGTGCCGCTCCCTGAGTTTCCACGTAGGCCACCAGGCGCGGCTCGGAATCGTCGTGACGGACCACGGCAACCGCGGCACCCACTTGGGGTTGTCGAGAAAGCACCGTCTCAATCTCACCGAGTTCGATGCGGAAGCCACGCAGCTTGACCTGGTGATCGTCGCGCCCCAGGAACTCGACCAGGCCATTCGGTAGAACGCGGGCGCGGTCGCCCGTCCGGTACAGCCGCGCTTCGCCCACAGCGGAGAAGGAATCGGCGATGAAGCGATCCTCGGTCAGATCGGGGCGGTTCAGGTAACCGCGGGCGACCCCCGGCCCACCAAGGCAGAGTTCGCCGGGGATGCCGACAGGGAGCCGCTGACCCAGGTCGTCCATGACATAGAGGCGGGCGTCAGGAAGCGGTCGGCCAATCGGCACGGCCGCGAACTCCTGATCTTCCGCCGAAACGGGATGGATACTGGCCCAAACGGTCGCCTCCGTGGGCCCGTAGAAGTTCCAGACGGGAGCGTTCCACTCGAGAAGACGTGGGACGAGCGCTCCCGGAAGAGCTTCGCCGCCCGTGCAGATCAGCTTGAGCGGAGGGTTGTCTCCGGTGGCTGCAC
>JANPLG010000466.1:0-3298 GCA_031426395.1 Actinomycetes bacterium | reverse complement strand
GGCGATCAGCACGGTGTAGCTATCACGCACCCCCGCGCCGCCCACCACCGATGCCGGCAGCGCGAGGCTGTAGGTCAGTTCATGCTGGTGGAGCACCGCCCGGCCGCCCGTGGGTCGCCGCACCAGGTCCCAGCCACGCGCCTGAAGGTAGCTGCGGTCGATCGCCGCCTCATCCTGGAATCGGCCAAGCGAGACTGCGGGCGGACTCCATTGGTAGAAACGCAGCACCGGCGCGGCGTCCGCACCCACCGCCTCTTCGAGCAGCGCTCGGTCGACGGCCATGTTCTCCGCGCCGCCAGCAGCGCCCGAGATGAGCAACCGCCACGGGCGGTCGCCTAGCCGCTGGCGGAATGCGTCTACACCAGTCATAGACGCCTGGCACGTCCCACGGAGCGCGGGCGTCCCGCCCGCATCAGCCTCTGGTATGCCGGTTCCGCTCCCGACCTCGGCCAATCCTCATCCACGACCTGCGAACTCACGAATGAAAACCCTCGACGGAGGCACCTCGCGCAACGCGGCTGCAGGTGGATCCTGTGAAACCAGCCCTGCCCGTGGCTCCGATGGCTGTGGCGATGAGCACGATCAGGCCGGGTTCAAATGGGTTCCGGGATGGCAACACTCCCTCGCCCATTACAGGTACAGCCCGGAACGACGGCGTTGGGTACCGGATAGAGAGCACTTCGTGCCGAAGGCTGGCCATGCTTAACGACCGCTTCATGGATGTGGGTGCCGGGAGGGCATGGGAGATTCCGGGAGAGCAGGAAGGCCCCGTAGTGACAGGTGGGGATGCCCAGAAGACGGCCCGTAGTATTGCCGATTGACCCTTCCAGGGCGTAGATCCGACGGCTTACTCTGCGCCGATGTGCGACTGGTAGCCCGCGAGATCGAAGAGCGCGTCCACTTCTGCGGGATCGGAGAGCTTCATCACCACCAGCCAGCCGGTGTCGTAAGGCGAGTTGTTGATCCCTTCCGGCGCGTCGAGCAGGGCGTTGTTGATCTCCACGATTTCCCCGGAGACGGGGGCATAGAGATCGGAGACGGCCTTCACCGACTCGACGGTGCCGAACGCAGCTTCCTGCCGGAAGCTCTTCCCGACCGAGGGCAGGTCCAGGTAGACCACGTCGCCCAGCTCATGCTGCGCGAAGTCCGTGATGCCGATGGTTGCCCGGTCGCCGTCCACGCGCACCCACTCGTGCGACTTGGAATACTTCAGATGGTCCGGATGATGCATGGTGCTCCCCGCAACGGATGACGCGAAAGTGTATCGTCTTCAATCGGCAAGAATGCGCCCAATGCCGTCAATTCTCGGTAGGCGGCAGGCGCTAATCATCTCCCAGGTAGGCCTTGCGGACCTCCGGGTTGTGGAGCAGCGCCTGGCCGGTATCGGCGAGGACAATCTTCCCCGTCTCAATCACGTAGCCCCGATGGGCCGCCGCGAGCGCCATGTGCGCGTTCTGCTCCACCAGCAGGATGGTGGTCCCTTCCGCATTGATCTCCCGGATGATGCGGAAGATTTCCTTGACCATGAAAGGTGCCAGCCCCAGCGACGGCTCGTCCAGCAGCAGCACGCGCGGGCGGCCCATCAGCGCGCGGCCCATTGCCAGCATCTGCTGCTCGCCGCCGGAGAGCGTCCCCGCAGGCTGCGAAATCCGCTCCTTCAGGCGGGGAAAGGTGGCCAGAATCTTCTCCAGGTCCGCCTTCACCTCGCGGTCACGCCGGGTGTAGGCCCCCATCTCCAGATTCTCAAGCACCGTCAGGTTGGCGAAGACCCGCCGCCCCTCAGGTGAGTGGCAGAGGCCGCGCCGGACAATCTGCTCCGGTTGAAGGCGGGTCAGCTCCTCGCCCTCCAGCTTGATGGAGCCGGTCCGCGGCCGAAGCAGGCCGGAAAGCGCGCGGAGGGTGGTGCTCTTCCCAGCCCCGTTCGCGCCGATCAGCGTCACCACCTGGCCCGCTTCCACGGTCAGGCTCACGCCCTTCAGAGCATGGATAGCGCCGTAGTAGACGTGAAGATCCTGAATCTCAAGCATGGGCATGGGTAGGACGGAGCGGATGACGGGACGACGGACAGTAGGACCGCAGTCGATGCGGTTTCCTTGCAGTTATAGAGTGCAAGCCCGCGTTGCTCCAACTTCCTTGAGCGAGGTCCGGCGAAACCGCGTTCCTGGACCTTTGGGCGCATGCCGGGTGAGCCGTATAATGAACCCGGCTGCCCGCGCAACGTCCCCCTTGCCCAGCGGTCGGTCCGCAACTCGACAGCCGATGCGGCGACCGCCGTAGCGTCGTCAGCTGTCTCGCCGTCACCGGAGTGCCCATCGAGTGAGTGACACCAACCCCGCTTCCCCCTGGACCGGCCCTGAGCTCTTCCGCGCGCTTCAATTGAAAGTCCGCTGGAACCTGCCTCCGGAAGTCCTGGTGGAGGAGGCGCTGCGGAACGGGGAAGGCTCCCTGACCGAGTCCGGCGCACTGCGGGTGATGACCGGCGAGTTCACCGGCCGCTCACCGGATGACAAGTTCACGGTGCGTCGGCCGCCCAGCGTGGAGCACATCGACTGGACCAGCCGGTTCAGCCACGGCATTGAACCGGCCCAGGCGGAGGCGCTCACCGACCGCTTTGCCCGTGGCGCGCACGAGATCCCCCGGCTCTATGGCTTCCAAGGGTTCATCGGGCGCGGCCCGCACCGTGTGCCGGTGGCCCTGATCACCGAGTACGCGTGGCACAGCCTGATGGGCCACCATATGTATGTGCGGCCCACGGAAGCAGAATTGGCTGAGCACCAGCCCGATTTCACACTCCTCTACACCCCCAGCCAGCGGTCGGTGCCGGACATCGACGGCACCCGCAGCGAGACGGTGGTGCTGTGCGACCTGGAGAACCGACTGGGCGTCATTGGCGGGACGGAGTATGGCGGCGAGGAGAAGAAGTTCTTCTTCTACCTCATGAACTACCTGCTCCCCCTCCAGGGCGTCTTCCCGATGCACTGCTCCGCCAACGTTGGCCCTGCCGGGGATGTGAGCGTGATCTTCGGTCTGAGCGGTACCGGGAAGACCACGCTTTCCGCCGACCCCAGCCGCCTGCTACTGGGCGACGACGAGCACGGCTGGGACGAGGTGGGCGTGTCGAACTTCGAAGGCGGCTGCTACGCCAAACTGATCCGCCTCTCCCGCGAGCGGGAAGGCATGATCTGGGACGCGGTCAACCGACCCGGCTCGATCCTGGAAAACGTGCCGGTGCGAGACGGGCAGCCCGACTTCCAGGACGCCGCCGTGGAGAACACCCGCGGCGTCTATCCGCTCGACG
>JANPLG010000465.1:0-2335 GCA_031426395.1 Actinomycetes bacterium | reverse complement strand
TCCAACTCCTCGGTCATCATCCGCGGCGCTTCGATGTTGTTGGACACCAGGTAGAGCCGCTCCGGCGTGACGAGCAGCCGCGCTGGGGTCTCCCGCTGCACCCAGACCACGTTGTCCTTGCCGCCGGCAGTCAGCCAGTTGAGGTTGCGCTCCGTGGCAATGAAGACCCCGTCCCACTTACGCTCAGCCATCAACTTTCGCAGGCGGGCGACCTTCTCGTTCGCTTCCGCGCGCCGGTCGACCAGCGTGTAGACGAAATCGTCGAAGCGGTGCACGGAGCGGGCGGGGCTGGAGAAGAGGTCGTCGGAGGGCAGCTTGGGCGTTACGGGAGCGTCCGCCGCGCGGATTGCGGGCACCGAGAGGCAGGCGATACTGCAGGTGGCAATGAGCGGAAGAAGGAGTCCGGGGATCAGCTTCACGGGAGTGCCTCCAGGGCCAGAATGCCGAAAAGCCCCCGGGTTTCCCCGGAGGCCTACGATGCGGAAGAAGGGACTTGAACCCTCATGGATTTCTCCACACGCCCCTCAAACGTGCGCGTCTGCCATTCCGCCACTTCCGCAGGGTCTGACGGGCACATCCTAGCATCGGGTCAAAACACCGTCAAGACTTTGGCAGACCCTTCCAATCGCTTGGAGTGGAGCCGAATGGGGGCTAGTGAAACGGAGGATGGGTCGTTGATTGCCCGCAACCAACGGATGAACGACTTCAAGCGGTTGACTCTCGCAAGGAAGCGAGCTTCGACGAAGTGACCGCAGCAAGAGGCACGGTGTGGTGCAACGGCTGGAACGGTTGACGTCTCAAGCGGTTTTGACAAGGCCCCTGTCCGGTGGTATATGATCGTTCAAGCGGACTGTCCCGCGGTTATGGTTCAGCCGTCAATGCAAGTCCCCCGCCTCACCATCACCAGCCTGCGCCGCCTCTATCAGAAGGGGCAGGATCTGCTGAAGAGCGGAAAAACCCAAGACGCGGCGCACTACTTCAATCGAATCGCGCAGGCGCGCGTGCGGCCCGTTAAAGGCGCAGAGTGCATCCCCGACGAGCCGAACCCACTGGTGGCTCAGGCCCGGCTCGGCCTCTGCTACTGCTTCGTTGAGCAGGGCGACCTGGACCGGGCGATGGACCAGCTTAACCGGGTGCTCTCGCTGGAGCCGCACAACCCCGAGGCCCTGTGTGAGCTGGCCTACATCCTCTCGCTTCGGGGACAGCGCCCAGGCGCTCGGGCGGCGCTTGAATGCGCTATCCACCATAACCCGGCCTGCGCGCGTGCCCACAAGGCGCTGGGCTACTACTTCCTTCAGGAAGACGACCTGGAACGGGCCATCAGCGAATGCCGCGCGGCCGTCGCCTGCGACGCGGGTTACGACCTGGCGCATGTGGAGCTGGCCGTAGCCCTGGCGCGAACCGGCGAGCTGGATCAGGCCGTCGATTCGATGTCGCAGGCGTTGCAGATCGCGCCGGAACGGCCAGACTACTACTACAGTCTCGCCGCGCTGCTGCGTGAGACGCGAAGACTACCGGACGCGCTGGAGGTGCTCACTTCCGGCCTGGAACTGGACCCCGAAAACGGGGACATGCTCGAGGCGGCCGCGGAGGTGGCGCTGGAAACGGGCGATATGCCCCGCGCCATCGGGTGCGCGCAGAAGCTTCTGCGGGTGAACCGCAACAGCCTCTCCGCCCGGGACGTGCTTGGCGTGGCCTACCTTCAGCAAGGCCGCATCAACGACGCGCTGCGGATGGCGGACCAGATGGTGGCGATCAGCCCTCTCGATCCCAGCCACCACTTCAAGAAGGCGGTCCTCTTCCAGCAGCAAGGAATGCTGCGCGAGGCGCTCAACGAGTTTGTCCGCGTGATTCACCTGGCACCGGAAACCGATATGGGCGAGGAAGCTCGGTCGGCCGTGGAGGCGATGGATAACCACCAGGTGCGGCAAATCCTCCTACTTGCGTCTGAGGACTCGATCTTCCGCGTGAAGCTGCGTCGTGATCCGGTTTCCGCCGTCCACGAGCGCGGCTTCTTCCTGAGCGAGACGGGTGAATCGGCTCTCCAATCGCTCAACCTGGAAGAGTTGCTCTCGGCGGAATGGTGCTCACGCCCGCCCGTCTACCACTGATCGTCCCGAAGCCCAGGGGCACGCCTGATCAGCGGTTCGCACCTACTGGCAGATGGATCAAGGCTCCGAGGCTCAGTGGAGTAGGAGTAGGAGTAGTCTCTACTCACTTCATTTGCGCGCAAAGCGCGCAGGATTCGGCTCAAGCAGGCTGGAGGCCAGCCAGCTCCGGGATGAGGACGAGTTCCCGCAGCTTCAGAGCCGCGAGGACAACCTCCTGTCCGAAC
>JANPLG010000464.1:0-3947 GCA_031426395.1 Actinomycetes bacterium | reverse complement strand
GCTGGGTTCCTGAAGCAATAGATAGGGAGTAGTGGAGTGGGTTGGAGCAAGTAACTCATTGCTCGCTTCCCAACCGTCGCAGCGCTTCCGCCTGCTCGGCTTCCGCCAATTGCTCCCGAAGGTGCCACGGCATTTCCGCGTAGACATCCTCGAAGAGGCTTGCCACCGTGGGGGGAGGCATCGGCTCGGCAAGGCGCAGCGCCTCGGTGACGCGGGCATCCGCGTCTCGAGTGATCCGCTCTTCGTCCTCCGCGCTCCAGAGGCCGTGCGACTCCAGATAAGCCCGCAGGCGATGCAGCGGATCGCGTTTCTTCCACGGCTCAAGTAGGCTAGGGTCCCGGTAGCGAGCGGGGTCGTCCGAGGTGGAGTGTGGCCCCATCCGCTGGGTGACCAACTCTACAAGCACGGGACCGCTGCCGGAACGCGCCCATTCGGCGGCTTCCATGGAGACGTCGTAAACGGCGAGGAGATCGTTGCCATCGACCCGGAGGCCCGGCATCCCGTACCCATGCGCCTTATCGGCGATGCATTCCGCGCGGGTCTGCTTGGCGACGGGGTGGGAGATGGCCCACCCATTGTTCTTGCAGAAGAAGACTACCGGAAGCTGCTGGGTGGCGGCAAAGGTGAGGCCAGCGTGGAAGTCTCCGCTGCTGGTGGTGCCATCACCAAAGTAGACCGCTGACACCGTCTCCTCCCGACGTATGCGGGCGGTCCAGGCGGCACCCACCGCCTGCGGTATCTGGGTTCCGATGGGGCTACTCGCCACAGCAAAGCGGAGGTGGGGAGCGCCATAGTGGTTGGGCATCTGGCGCCCCCGTAGGAAGTCGCCGCTGTTGCCCATGAACTGGCAAATCAGCGTCTCCATCGGATAGCCTCGGAATAGCGCGACGCCCTGCTCACGGTAAGCGGGAAAGATCCAATCGTCCGTGCGGAGCGCGGCGATAGTGCCGATCTGCAGCGCCTCTTCTCCGAGCGACGGCACGAAGAAGCTGATCCGGCCCTGCCGCTGCAGGTTAACCATTCGGAAATCGAATACGCGGACGAGCACCATCCACTCGTAGAGCGAGCGGGTCTCCTCTGGAGGTAGCAGCGGCCCACCAGCGTTGGCGGCGGCGTTGAGTTCAACGCCGTCCTCTCCAAGTAGTTGAATCAGCCGCGCTGGCTCGGTCCGTGCGAAGGAAGCCTCACCGAGGTACTTCCATCGTCGTCCAAGGCTGTCCGGGCCGGGAATATGGGGAGCAGTGACCAGTCTCGTCTCCACAGGCTTCTTCAAGCAGGTCCATCAGTGCAGCAGATGGTCAGTCCAGCAAGTCCGGAATCCACGCATTGGTGATCCTCGTCCCGTCCCGTTGCAGGCAGCCTCGCCATTATCGCGAGTTTTCGCGGTTCGGACAATTGCGGCATCCGTCGGAGGCGGCGGCGGCAACGGACACTTGGGACTCAAGGGGTAGTTGGATTGTCGTTTCGTCGGCCGGCAAAGGGCTTGACGCGGTGCCCCGACTTCCAAGGGGCGCGGGCTACGGCGGTTGCTCCTCCAGCCGGTTGTCTCCCCGCCTCGTGCGGGCCGATGATAGACCTGTAATTCGTAGCGCGGGAACTGGCTTCCAGCGCACAGCAGCGGGGTTGGAATGACCGGGTCATCGATTGAGAACTGGAACGATGCGGAACGCGCGGGATGCATACCTTTTAAGGGCGCTTTCCCCCCGGACGGGGCAAACCTTCCGATCGGGGTCTTCGACTCCGGGGTGGGCGGCCTCACGGTAGCGAGGGAACTCCTTCGGCAACTCCCTCACGAGAGTGTGCTTTACCTGGGAGACACGGCGAGAGTGCCGTACGGACCTCGCGGCTCTGACACCATTCGTCGATTCGCCCTGGAACTCACCTCATTCCTGCTTGAGCGCCGCGTGAAAGCACTGGTGATCGCCTGCAACACGATTTCCGCCGTCGCGGCGGACGCCATCCGTGAACTCTCTCCCGTTCCCGTTTTCGACGTAATCCACCCGACCGTCCAAGCTGCGGTTGCCGCCACTCGCACGGATGTCCTGGGAATCATCGGCACGGTCAGCACGGTTCGCAGCAGCATCTACGAGACCCTGGCGCGCGGAATCCGTTCCCACATCCGGGTCATCGGTCAGCCCTGCCCCCTCTTCGTCCCAATTGCCGAAGAGCATCTCGCCGAGCATCCGGTCGCTCGCGTGATGGCTGAGGAGTACCTCCGGGAGCTACGCGGCACCGAGTTGGACACGCTTATCCTCGGCTGCACCCACTACCCGCTATTGAAGAAAGTGGTCGGTGATGTGATGGGACCGGAGGTCCGCCTTATCGACTCAGCGGAGCCGACGATCGCGGTGCTGCGGGAAGCACTGACGCGGCACGGCATGCGGCGGTTGGGAGCTCCGGAGCACCGGCTCTACGTGACGGATGCTTCCTACAAATTCCTGCAGATCGCTGACGCGATGCTGGGAGACCAGCTCGGTCAGTCCGTGGAATCCCTGGTGGAGCAGGTTCGTGTCGGGGTTTGACGCCTGGTGAGTGACTGGTCGCTGGACAATTCCGTAGACCGTCGTTCTGGGCATCCCTACCCTTCCGACGCGTGGATTCGCTGCCGTTCCAGAATCTCCCATGCCGTACCGGCACCCCCTATCCATGAAACGGTTGCTGCGTCGGATTTGCCTTCGGCACGAAGTGTTCTCTGTGCGCCCCCCACCGCCGTCATTCCGGATGGTATCAGTCATGAGCGAGGGAGTGTTGCCCTACCGGAATCCATCCGAACCCGGCCTGCTCGTGCTCCCCGCCACAGGCAACGGAGCCACGAGCAGGGTTAGTTTCACAGGATCCAACCGGACCCGCACCGCGCGTCAGAGTACTCCGCCGACCGGTCAAGCAAGGTCTGCTCTGGGGGACGCACGGCGTTGCAGTGTCCAGATGTGAAGGGGTTGCTGCTGGCAGTGACCGGCATCGGCTGAACCCGACGCCTACCCATGCGAACCCCCGTACGGGGCTGAAGGCAGGTCGGCTCGCAGATGACCATAGTACTCGGCAGCCCTGACGGTGCCCTGACCGTGAGCGAGGCGTGAACTATCCGGCCGTTGCTTGCTACCCTTAGGGAGGCACTTGCGTCTTCGCCCATTCAGGAGCACGAAAAAGGCCATCCCTCACGGGATGACCTTTGCATTCGCAGAGCGGAGCGACCGGGATTCGAACCCGGGACGAGCTTTCACCCGTACACGCGTTCCAGGCGTGCTCCTTAAGCCAACTCGGACATCGCTCCAAGAGTCTTCGCCGCGCCTTTCGGCAACCGCTTTGGACTCGAGGGATTGTAGCAATGGCCCTTTCAGGCGTCAATACTAAGCGGGGTGTGGGTCGGGGAACGATCAGCGGCCTCGCACGCTAAGCAACCCGTCCAGCGCAAAACCCCTCGATCTGCGAGGTTTGAATTTTCACCCTTAACTTTTGACCTCCAACCAGATGCAAGAGACTCAGATCTACCTGCCGATCAGCCTTGACGGCCGCGTCATCCCAGGCGTGGGCGGGGATGCTTGGCGTGAAGCAATCCCGGATGCCAAAGGGAGCCCGTACAGCTTTGAGCGATTCTATGAAGAGGTCGGGTCGCTGGTGGTCGGGCGGGGTGCCTATCAGGAGCTGCTGACACAGGGACCGTGGCGCTTTAGGGGGAAACCTGCCGCCGTGATCAGCCGGGATTACGTCCTCTTTCCCCCGCCGGCCCCTGAGATCACCTTCCGCGTCGATCAGCCTGTTGAGGTCTGTGACGACCTCAAGGCTGCGTCGCCGGGTCACGTCTGGGTGGTCGGCGGGGCAAAGGTCGCCGCAGCATACCTGGCAGCGGGCGTGGTGGACCGCCTCATCTTGCACGTGCTCCCCGTGATCTCCGGTTCAGGCACGCCACTGTTTCCGGAGCAGAGCCTCGCTTCGAAGCTCGAACTGTG
>JANPLG010000463.1:0-6786 GCA_031426395.1 Actinomycetes bacterium | reverse complement strand
TCCCGTGGAGACCGAGCCTGTAAAGCCGCGCCGCCCCAGGGTGCTGGACGGCGCCGCGCGCTGCCTTCGTCCCCTCATGGTGCGCTTGAAGGGACTCTTTCGCCATTAGAGAAGTCATCGGAGCGGGGTACGATTCATCTCCTGGGTAGGAGTAGTCCGTCAAAAGTCTTTCCGCATTTGCAGGCACCGCTCTTGCGGAAGTACTTATGGGCACCTACCCAGTGAATCCCATGATGGCAGACGAGAGAGGTCGGCGCACCGGTTCCCCCGACCCACCACGACCGCCCGCGCGATGACCTCGGTCATCCACCGCTTGACTCCCTCGCACGCCTGCGGTAGGGGATCGCCCAGGGCAATGCGGCTGGCGAGCGCCGCCGAGTAGAGGCAGCCGGTGCCGTGGACCGGCGTTCCCGGAACCCGCTCGCCCGGAAACTCCCACCGCTCTCCAGCGTGCCAGAGGGTGTCCACTGGATCGCCCGACCGATGACCGCCTTTGAGGATCACCGCCTTTACGCCCGTCCGCAGCAGAATCTCCGCCGCCTCGTCCATCGAGTCGCGGCCGTCAATGCGGACGCCGGTCAGCACCTCCGCCTCCGGTACGTTCGGCGTCACCACCAGTGCGTGCGCCAGGATGCTCCGCTTGAGCCGCTGCAGCCCCTCGCCGCTCAGCAGGGGGGTTCCGTCTTTCGCCGCCACCGCCGGGTCGACCACCAGATTGGGGATCGCCCTCCGCTTCAGCCGGGCCGCAATCGCGGAGACCACCTGCGCCCGCCCCAGCATCCCAGTCTTCGCGGCCACCGGGTGAAAATCGGCCATCACGGCATCGATCTGCGCTTCGACGAACCGTGGCGGGACATGGTGGACGCGGTGGACGGACACGGAATCCTGAGAAGTGAGCGCCGTCAGGACCGACACGCCGTGCAGCCCGAAATACCGGAAGACCTGCAGATCCATCTGGATTCCCGCGCCGCCGCCGCTATCGGAGCCGGCGATGGTGAGGACAGATTGCGAAGTGCGGAGTGCGGAGTGCGGAGTGGGATGCGGATTGGCCGAGGTCTGGGAAGAGTCTTTCTCACGGGAGGTGGATGCGGGCGGGACGCCCGCGCTCCGTGGGATTCTGGAGTGCGGAGTGGGATGCGTCGCGCTCTCGCTCCCTCGCGCCCTCGCGCCCTCGCGCCGGTCCTGGCGTTCCATCCGTTAGCCCGCCACGGGTGAGAGGCGCTGGACGAGTTCAGGCAGATCCGCGACCGATGCGAGGACGAACTCGGCCTGCAATTCCTTGGGGAGCGCCGCTGCCATCTCAGGCGAGGTGACGCCGCTCAGGACGAGCGCCGTTCTTAGTCCAATCTGCTTGGCGCCGAGGATGTCCGTTTCGGAGCGATCCCCGACCATCATCGTCTCCCCGGGCGATGCCCCCGCCTGCTCCAGAATCCGTCGCCAGGTGTGCGGTTCCGGCTTGCCGATGGTGACCGGCCGGACACCGGTGGAGCATTCGATGGGTGCCACGATCGCGCCGCCGCCGGGGATCTCCCCATGCTCCAGCGGATAGGTGGCGTCACGGTTGGTCGCCACGAACCGGGCGCCGTTCTTGGAGATCTCGAGATGGGCGCGGAGGAGCTTCGCATAGGTGAGCTCCCGGTCCAGACCCACCACCACCAGATCGACCGGTTGGGAATCCTCGTAGGCAGCCACCTCGATTCCGACCTGGGTCAGCTCTTCAACCAGGCCCTGCTCGCCCACTACCAGCGCTCGCTGGCCCGCGCAGCCTTCCGCTGCCAGGTGGAGCGCGGTGGCGTAAGCGGAGGTCATCACCTGCTCCGGGGCTGCCGGGTAGCCCATGCGGGTCAGGCGCTCCGCGTACGTCCGCCGGTTGCGGGTCGAGTTGTTGGTGATGAAGAAGAGGCGGTGTCCGGCGGATTCCAACTCCCGGAGGGCCGCAAGAGCGCCGGGGATGGGAGAATCTCCCAGGTAGATCACGCCATCCAGGTCGAAGATGAGAACCAATGCGTCCGGGTCCTTTTGAGAGCGGCAGGCGAAGACAGCTTGACGCCAAGAAATCCAGGGCAAGTATAGACCCACGGCCACTCTCTCTACCCCAACCCTCAGCCCCTATCCCCCAACTCCCAACTCCCGCCATGATCCTGCTTCAAGAACTAGAGAGACTGGCATCCGAGGAAGCCGCGCGCGCCGAGATGCCGATCGACAGGGCGGTCTACGAGCAAGCTGGCCGGGATCCGCTGTCGCCCACGCTCTGCGCGGGGAACCCCCAGGCATGGATCTGCTCCTTCGGCCGCGATCCCGGCCGGGACGAGGTGCGCTGGTTGCAGCCGCAGGTAGGGGCTGCGGGGCAGCTGGTCCGGCGCGGGGTGGCGGAGGCGTTCGGCATGGAAATCGCGCCGGACGACCGCCGCCGGGATGTCGTGCTCGATCATCTCTTCCTTGCTAACACGGTACCTTACAAACCGTTGGGGAATAAGGCCTATCCGGCCCGCGTGAAGGAGCGCTTCCGCCCCATCACGGCTCGGCTGCTCCTGGAGTTCTGGCAGGGCGGTGTAGTCCTCACGCTGGGCACGGAGGCGTTCCAATGGTTCGCCCCCTACGGCGAGGGCGCCGCCCTATTTTGGAAGCGCGAGGACCGGTACGAAGCCGACTGGACCTGCACCTTGAGGGCGGATGCCCCTGACGGTCCGCTAGAACGGAAGATCACCGTTTGCCCGCTCCCGCACCCGTCCCCGCTCAACCAGCGGTGGGTCGCCCTCTTCCCTGACCTACTCACGAAGCGCCTGGCGGCACACGGAGCGCGGTGCCTGGGAGCGGTCGCCGACATCCGCTGAGCCATCAGGTGCGGGAGGACACTTGCGCAGAGCACAGTCACCTCCGTCGTTCTCGCCAGGCACCCTCCCTGCGAAGCGGCCCGTGCGGTGCGGGGGATCCAGCCATGCCCGCAATGCGCCGGGGAACCAACCTGCCCGGTGGCCGGACGCAGCAGCCGGTTACTGCTGGATCCCCGAATGAGACGGCTACCACGCCCCGAGCAGCGCCATCAAGGATGGCGGGCGGGGGCGGGGGACGGGACAACCCACCGCTGACCCAGAACGGGCCTCAGGCCAAGCCACCCTCCGTCATCCTCGCCAGGCACCCTCCCTGCGAAGCGGCCCGTGCGATGCGGGGATCCAGCCACGCCCGTAATGCGCCGGGGTACTAACCTGCCCGGTGGCCGGACGCAGCAGCCGGTTACTGCTGCGTCCCCGACCGCCCATAGGACCCGCCGACCGCCGTCGTAGATGAACTCCGTCACGGGTGTGGTATGGTAAGATGCCATATATAGAATTGATAAGTGTATACGAAATTCGGATGCAGTCCCAAAGGGTCTCCAAGTAACTGGCAATTTGCGATGAACTAAGGCACGGCTCGCCATAATGGACTTCAAACCCTTACTCACCTGCCTGGGGAGTGTTAGCTGAGGAGCGTTACGAACTATGAAGCGACAACGTGGCTTCACGCTGGTCGAACTGCTCGTGGTGATCGCCATCATCGGCATTCTCGCCGCCATCGTCTTTCCGGTCTTCGCCCAAGCGCGGGAGAAGGCGCGCCGGACGACCTGCCTCTCCAACACGAAGCAGATCGGCGCGGCGGCCCTGATGTACACCCAGGATTACGATGAGCTCATGCCGCTGTTCCGGTACAGCTACAGAGGGGGCCGGGAATCCTGGGCCAGCCTCATCCAGCCGTATGCCAAGGGCTGGGGCATGCTGCGGTGCCCGAACATGGCGGACGCGGTGAGCGAGGGCCGCTCCATCTGGCAGGACGCCAACCCCGCCAACCTTGGCATCTGGAACGGCTACGGCTGGAACCTGGATTACATGAACTTCGCCGAGGACTGCTCCAAGTTCGACCGCATGCAGGGGGCCGGGCCTCCAACCTCCCTGGCCGCCATCAACAATCCCGCTGGAACCGTGATGGCGGGCGGCGCATCGCTGGCCGAGGGCTACGGGACCTTCATGGGCATCAGCTCGCTCTACCCGAAGCACGGCGGGTACCTCCATCTGCATTCCCCTGCGATCATCAACACCCCCGAGGGGTGCGCTTGGGCCAATGCCGGCTGGGGTCAGGGGAGCTTCATGGGCGCTTACGGCGGATTCGAGCAGCCCCGGCATGGGCAGGGCGGCACGCTGGTGTTTGCCGACGGCCATACCAAGTTCATGACGGCAGGACAGGCCGCGGCCGGGACCAACTGGACCATCGACACCCCTAACTCAGCCGTGGTGGTGACCGACCGCAACAAGTACATCTGGGATCTTCAGTAGCCGCGATGAAGACCGGGAATCCGCCGCTCACATCTTGGACATTGGCCGCCGCGATCCTTCTGCTGGCGCTGACGCCAGGTTGCCACTCAGGCAAGGAGCTGGATACCCGCTACGCAGCGCCCCCGCCCGAGCCGGGAGCGCGGGCCGACCCTCCGAATCCAGGCAAGGCACGCACTCTGCCGGGCGCGGCAAAGGTCGACTAGCTCATCGACCGCGCCACGACCCTCGGCGTCCGTATGGGTGACGCTTGTCCCGCTGCACTCTTGTTGCGATGCAAGGGTTCATTGGACAGCAAACACTCAACTAAGGACCCCGGTGGCTTATCCAACCGCTCAAACCCCGGCAAACGCCCGTTGCAGGCACGGCCTCACGCTGTAATCCGGCTGAGAACAGGCACGTTCGAGCGCTCGGAAGGTGCTCCCTACAAAATCGGCGGAGTTTAGGACTTGATTTGGCGATTAAGGGCACTATAGGGATCATGTAATCGGAGGGAGGTTAAATCTTGCCCTTCGCGCAACGAGTCAGTGTCTCATCCACGCTAACAGCCCCGGAGTCATGCAGATCCGCCCTCGGCAGTCGCCAGCGCGGCCAGCACCTCCTGCGGCCATTCTCATCCATTCTCAAAGGAGCTCTGGGGCCATGATCCGCAGACGCGGCTTTACCCTGATCGAGTTGCTGGTGGTGATTGCTATCATCGCCATCCTCGCAGCCATCCTCTTCCCCGTATTCGCGCAGGCTCGTGAAGCTGCGCGAAAGACCGCGTGCACCAGCAATCTGAAGCAGCTTGGAACTGCCATGCTGATGTACACGCAGGATTACGACGAGACTTTCCCGCAGCCTCAGGCCGCTTCATTCACGTCGGGCGGATCCTTCTGGGTGTTTCCCCCAGACGCCTCTGGCACAGCTCCCGCCGCAACCTCCGGGTCCTATGTGATCTGGGGCTGGGCCATTCAGCCCTACGTGAAGAACGAGCAGCTCTACTCCTGCCCGTCCGCGAACCAGGTTGATCTGTTCGGACTTGGCGCCTACCGCAAGAAGATTGGGGCAGGTTATCAGTACAACCGGCTCGCATCCTGGAAGAGCCAGGCGTCGTTCGTGGCCCCGGCCAGCACCTTCCTTCTCTGGGAAGGCTGGGGCGACACCAAGTACCTGAACGTCATGAACGGTGGCTACCCTGGTATCACCGGAGGATCTTTTGGTCCTGGCGATCCCTTCAAGTTCGGGACCAACAACGCCACCCTATTCCAAGGGTTCACCGGCCAGCCCACCTGGAAGTTCAACCGAATCCACGGTGGGAACATCGGCGTGCTCTACGCTGACGGTCACGTGAAGATGATCCAGCCTGTGGGGCACCGCAGCCGACACCCTTTCGCACGGATGGCCACCGACGGTACGCTGACCAGCATCTGGATCACTCCGAACCCGGCTGGCTCAGCTCTTGCGACGACAAGTGTGCCGCCGGTTTTCATCCCCGAGTTCGACCCGTCTACCCTCCCGTAGGAACTTCTCGATGCGAAAGTCCCCTGTCTACTTCTGCATGATGGCCTTAACTGGTGCCGTGCTGCTCTCCGGTTGCGGTGGCTCCGAACCCGTCACGTATGACGCGACCAAGGATGCGCCCGCTGGCTCCACGGCAACGCCCCAGACTGCTCCCGCTCCCGGCGGGGCGGCAACCCCTACCGCAGGTGGAGGTGGAGCCCCTTCATCCGCCGGGAAGCCAACGCTGAACCCGTAACCACGCGGCACACGGATCAGGAGAACACGCAGGGGTTTCCTTACGGGAACCCCTGCTGTTTGTTGTTAAAGCAGACCAATCGCTTCACGTCACGCATTGACCCTGAGTATGCGGATTCCAGGCATGAAGCGCCGGATGGTCGAACCGTTGACTCCCTCTCTCGCGCATCTGATTGAGTGATCAGCAGGCACCGATTCCCGAAAGCACGCAGCATCGCCGCTTGTGGGCTTTCAGGACTCAACCAGTCTTAAGACTTTGCACCGTTCCAACCCGCGCTGCCTCCTGTATAATATCCCCGCACGTTTGCAGGTTTGGTCGTGCTAGGCGGGGAGCTTGTGGTGCCCTCTACCCGAAACCCATCATAGCGGGGCGGAATCCCCTCCCGCGGCCGGTTGCCCGGCGGTCTGCCTTGCGCGGCCGTGCTGAGGCCCGGGTCCTGCGCAACCGAAAACCGTCGAACCCCGTCAGGGCGGAAGCAGCAGCGGTAAGGCGGCATACGGAGTGTGCAGACAACCTGGGCCGAGCGGTCGATGTGAGTAACGCGCTTGTGGCACCGTTCAACGGAGGGTGCACGGCCAAAGCATTCGGGGAGGCCTCGCGCTGGCGAGGCCTCCCCGTGCTTTTGAATGGACACGCAGCACCCCCGCCGAACATCTCTCGTAGGGGTGCCCTCCCTTACCGAGACGCCGTCCGGCACGCTGGTATCTTCCCCAGCCCGCGGATCTTCTACCTGCGACTGCTTGG
>JANPLG010000462.1:0-8597 GCA_031426395.1 Actinomycetes bacterium | reverse complement strand
ATGATCGCACCGACAGCAGCGGCGACTATCGCTGAGATTATACCGCCGCCTAGATTGATACCAAGCGTGGGCAACAGGTATCCGGCGACGATCGCGCCGAGAATACCGATAACGATATCCCCAACCAACCCATAGCCGGAGCCTTGCATGACCTGACCAGCGAGCCAACCTGCGACTGCGCCCCCGCATCTCTAAAGTAGATGAACCGATCTGTGAAACACCTACTCCTGGTAAGCGCGTCCGTGTTAGCACTCTCGGCCGTAGGATGCTCGCGCCCTGGGCAGCCGGGGCCGGTGACGCCTCAGCACCAATGGCAATTGACGCAGCTCTCGTTGGCGGTGAAGAAAGTGGTTGCGAATGCCCACGCCCAGACCACCTACACGCACGAGTACGACCCCGCTTACGTCACCCTCAGCTATCCAGGCGGCGACGTGCCGCGCCGCACGGGCGTCTGCACCGATGTGGTGATCCGGGCGATGCGCGGAGCGGGAGTGGATCTCCAGAAGGAGGTCCACGAAGACATGCGCACCCACTTCAGCGCCTACCCCCGCCGCTACGGCCTGAAGCGACCTGACCGCAGCATCGACCACCGCCGGGTGCCGAACCTGATGACCTACTTCAGTCGGAAGGGGAGGTCGCTTCCGATGTCGACCCGGGCGGAGGATTACCGACCCGGCGACATCGTGGCGTGGAAGCTGAGCAGCGGGATGCACATCGGGCTGGTCAGCGATGTGCCTTCCAGCCGGGGGTGGGGCTGGCAGATCATCCACAACATTGGCGGGGGCGCCCGCGTGGAGGACGCGCTCTTCGGAATGGAAGTGATCGGCCACTACCGCTACTTCCGATAGTGCGCTGGGCTTCCGCTACCGCGTCCGCAGCCGGATCTCCTTGAATTGGACCACCATGGGCGGGCCGGATTGCGGCTACAGGGGGAGAATGCTTCCAATTCAGTTCGACCGTCGTTTCGACCCGAGTTATGATGGATCCATAGGAGAAGTCGATGAGCCCGAACGGAACGATTCTCGAAGGCACGTGGGAACAAATCAACCGCCAGGCGGGCCGCCTTGCGGGGAAGTGGCTCAGGGTAGAGGTGCTGGAGCAAGGCAACGCACCTGGGGGAGAACGGCTACCGCTTCATGTTACAGCCACCGCCGAGGCGCAGGCGCGAGCAATCCTCGAATGGGGATACGGTCATGCCGCGAGAAATGCTCCGCCCCTCACGGATGAGGCGATCAGTCGCGCAAGCATCTACTCTGACGAACGCGACTGATGCCGCACCTGGCTGACACGAACCTGCTCTTGCGAGGTGCCGAGGCGGGGCACCCGATGCAGACGCTTGCCCTCGAAGCACTCGCCGGACTCGTTCGGAGTGGTGAGACGGTCTACATCACGACACAGAATCTGTATGAGTTCTGGGTGGTAGCAACCCGTCCATTGGAACGCAACGGGCTCGGCATGACAGTGGCACAAGCTGATGCCGATCTCGCCCGACTGGAGACGCAATTCCCGATGTTGCCCGATACCTTGAGGGTGTACCAGGAGTGGAGGCAGCTGATCACCCGTTACGGCGTAGTCGGGGTTCGGGCGCACGATACCCGCCTGGTGGCATCGATGCTCACCCACGGTGTGACCCATATGCTGACCTTCAACATCGCGGACTTTGAAGTGAACCCATAAACTGAGACACACACCCCGGCAAGCAAGCTGCCCCTTCAATACGACCGCAGCGGGACCTCCGTCCGAATGCACAACGGGTTCGACCTCCGGTCCCGCTGCTGACGGGGACTCAATCACCATGACCAAGCGCACCTTCACCCGGGAGTCCAAACTTTCTGTCGCCCGCCAGCTCATCACCGGCGAGAAGCGCATCTCGCAAGTCTGCCGGGAGCACTCCCTCTGCCAGACCCTCGTCCGCAAATGGCGGGAACAGTATGAGCGGCAGGGCGAGAACGCGTGGCTCGGCCCGGACGCCGGAGGCCCAACGGGCGAGGATCCCACGGCGCGGATCGCGGCGCTGGAGGCGGCCCTCGGGCGGGCGACCCTGGAGAACCATTTTTTGCGCCATACGCTTGCGGCCTTGCACAAAGGGAGCTCAGCCCCACGGAGCAGCGGGAAGTGATCCAGTCCGGCCAGCGTCTCTTCCCAGGCCTCTCCCTGTCGCTGGCCTGCCAACTGCTGGGGGTCAACCGGGGCGGCTACTACCGCGTCCGCGCGGAAGCGGGCCCTCACGCCGATGCCGTGGCGCTGCGGGACGCGATCGAGCGGGTGGTGCTGGAGTTCCCGGCCTACGGCTACCGCCGCGTGACGAAGCACCTGCAGCGGGACGGCCAGCGGGTGAACCACAAGCGCGTGCTGCGGATCATGCGGGAGGAGAGCCTGCTGTGCCAGCTGAAACGACGGTGGGTCCGGACGACCGACAGCGCGCATGGGCTGACGGTCCACCCGAACCTGCTCGAGCAGGCCGGCTGGCGGCGGCTGACGGGGATCGACCAGGCCTGGGTGGCGGACCTGACCTACATCCGGCTGCCGGAAGGCTTCTGTTACCTGGCCGCGATCCTGGACGCCTACTCGCGCAAGGTGGTGGGCTGGGAGTTATCGCTGGAGATCGACGCCCGGCTGGCGGTGGCGGCCCTGGCGCAGGCACTCCGGGACCGGAAGCCGGCCTCCGGCTGGATCCATCACTCGGACCGGGGCGTGCAGTACGCGTGCCGGGACTACGTCGAGGCGCTGGAGGCGGCCGGGGCCCGGATCAGCATGTCCGAGAAGGGCCGCCCGCGGGACAACGCGCAGGCGGAGAGCTTCATGCGGACCCTGAAATGCGAGGAGGTGTATCTCCAGGACTATCAGACCTTCGCGGAGGCGAAGCAAGCCATCCGGCACTTCATCGAGGCCGTCTACAATGAGAAGCGGCTCCATTCGTCGCTGGGGTACCGACCGCCCAGCGAGTTCGAGGAACTCTTGGCCGCAGGCTTTTCTCTGTAGGTGTGTGTCTCAGGGGAAGGGTTCACCTCACTTCGCACGCTACGCAGAGATCACGGTCGTTCATCCGAACGATGTGTCGAAGTAGTGTCCCAGTCAGGCGGATTGCTCGGTTAAGTGTCCGCGGCGCTTCCGCTATCGCGTGCGCAGCCGGATCTCTTTGAACTGGACCACCATCGGAGGGCCGGAGTGGAGTTGGAAGGCAAGGATGCCTTCAAGAGCCCGGAGATTGGGGTCCTCGTCAACCCACTCCACGCTCCGCTCTCCGTTTAAGTGCTCAACCACCCGGTTGCCACGCGCCTCAATGCGGTAGTCGTTCCACTTGCCCGTGCGCACGCGAGCGCGGATCTTTGCCGGATCGCCGAATGTTTCCATCACCTTCGGCTTGGCATTGGCCGAGAGCACCACGCGCTCACCGGGCTGTGCGAAGATGCTACGCCCCCGCTCCTCATAGCCAATCCCCGTGTACTGGTTGTCCGTATCAAGGTCTGCCTGATACCCGCCGACCACCCACTTCCCCGCTTCGGGCAATTCTTTGCTCCGGAACTGAATGCCGGAGTTGCCACCCGCACCGGTGATCTTCCACTTTGCGCGCAGGTCAAAGTCTCGCAGCACGCCTCCGCGCCAAATCAGGAAGGTGTTCTGCGGGGTCCCGCCTTCCTTTGGGTTCTCGCCGGTGATGGCTCCATCCCGCACGGACCAGTAAGCGGGGTTTCCGTCCCAGCCGCTAAGATCCTTGCCGTTGAAGAGACTCCGGATCTTGTCATCGGAACCTGCCGAAAGGGGGATGGCGAAAGTGCAAGCGGCAATGAGGCCGGAGGTAATGCGCATCATCATCGGAAACGTCTCCGGGGGCTGGCGAATGCCGGACTAACTAAAGCGAGCGACAGCCTGACATCGGTCTCACTCCGAGTTCCAAGCGACAGGAAAGGCATCGCCGTCCATGAGTGCGCCATTCGGGGGAGCGCCGGGCTGGGGTGGGGGAGACATGAACCCGGGTCGGATCACGTAGCGCGCATCGTCTCCGGTCCAGCGGCTGGCGAAGGCGCGCCGACGCTCCGGCGAGGGGTTACCGGGAGCGCCATGGAGCGTGAGGGCATGGAAGGCGATGCAATCTCCCGGCTGCAGATCCCACGCCAGCAGGCGGTACCGCTCCCGCTCCGCGTCGACATCCGGCACCGGGACGAACGTGGGGTCTTCTGCAGGGTGATCCTGATTGTCCACGAAGCGGCGCGGCGTGTACCAGGTCCCCCATCGGTGGGAGCCCGCCACGAACTCCGGGCAGGTCTCCCGTGAGACGGGGTCAAGGGGGATCCAGAGGCTGCAGACCTGGTCGCCGTCGACCGTCCAATAGGGCTGGTCGTGGTGCCAGGGGGTCCGCTCCTGGGTGCCCGGTTCCTTCACCAGCACGTGCTCATGGAAGAGGTTCACCTTGCGGGAGCGCAGCAGCCGTCCTGCCACTTCTGCTGCCGGAGAGTGGAGCAGGAACTCGCGGTACTCCGGGATGCGTCGCCAGTTGCAGTAGTCGCCGAAGAAGAGGCCGGGTGAACCTTCGGGCGTGTACCGCTTGGCATAGGGGCCTGGCTCCCGAAGGTTCCGCTCGACACCCTTCGACAAGAGCGCCAGCCAGGAGGGGGCAATCAGACCCCGTAGGCAAGTGGCACCATCGCGCTCGAACTCGACTATCTGCTGATTGCTGACCACACGGAACCCCCGAACGTCTTTCCCAAAGATTATCGATGCCAGGTTCCCCGTCGCGTCCCTCGCCCCCTACCACGCGTTAGGACGAAGCGGCAAGTCGAGTCGAAAGACTCTTGATAGGCTGCTTGACATCGGCGGCTCGGGCTGATAAATCAATATCAAATCATTTGACGTGGAGTGAAACCCGTGGGGACGAAGTATCGGGGAGACGAAGGGGAAGTGAGGGCGCTGAACGCGTTCATCAAGCTGCAGCGCGCCGCTTCCTCTACGGCTTCCCGTACGGAACGGCGGCTGACCGACTCCGGCCTCACGGTAAGCCAGTTCACGGCGATGGAGGCGCTCTTCCACCTCGGGCCGCTCTGCCAGAAGGAACTCGGGGAGAAGCTGCTCAAGAGCACCGGCAACATCACGATGGTGGTCGACAACCTTGAGAAGCATGGGCTGGCGCGGCGGGAGCGGGAGGTCAAGGACCGTCGCTACGTGACGGTCCACCTGACGGAAGCCGGCGTGGAAAGGATCCGGGAGATGATGCCGGCTCATGTGGCGGACATTGTCCGGGAGATGGGAACGCTTTCACCGGATGAGCAGGAAGAACTGGGGAGACTCTGCCGCAAGCTGGGTAAAGGCGAGGCAACCCAAGCCACCTGACCCGCGCCGATGCCCCCAATACGTGCCCCGGTGCGCCGGGGTCTTACATGCGCTAATGCATTAACATCAAATGACTGAACGTCAGTGCAAAGGAGTGAACCGATGAGCTACCACGAACCTCTGCCGACCAGCGTCGGCAACTCAGTGCCCCGCCCGCTTCAGACTGCCGCTCCCGCCGTCCAGTGGATCGGCCGGGCGCTGCTGAGCGCCATCTTCCTCGCTAGCGGTTTGGCCAAGCTGGCTGGCTGGTCCGGCACCGTGGCGATGATGGCCGGCAAAGGGATGCCGGTTGCCCCGCTCTTGGCGGCTGCAGCGATTGCTGTGGAGGTGGGAGGCGGCCTGCTGCTTTTGAGCGGGCTGCGGACGGGCGGCGCCTATCGTTGGGGAGCGCTGGTGCTGGCGCTCTTCCTGGTTCCGGCCACCTTCCTCTTCCACAACTTCTGGGCCTTCACGGGGGACGCGCAGCGCATGCATCAGATCCACTTCCTAAAGAACCTGGCGATCATGGGGGGACTGCTCCATGTGGCCGTAGCACCCAGCATCGCTGCCGCTCCTGCGATTGCGCCAGCGACTCGGCGTCGCGCTGCGGCGTGATGGTCGAATTCGCATTGCGGATTGGGATGCGGTTTGGCTGGAGGCAGGGCGGACTCGCCCTGCCGAAGGTGGGTGCGGGCGGGACGCCCGCGCTCCTCTCAGCCTCACCCGAGTGACCTCATAGCGTCCCTACCACCTGTTACCTCACCCTAATAGGAGAGTTAGATGATCACCCTTCGCCGTTCCGAAGAGCGGGGCTATGCCGACCGCGGCTGGCTGCAGAGCTACTTCACCTTCTCGTTTGGGGACTACCAAGACGCAGAGCACATGGGCTTCCGCAGCCTGCGCGTCATCAATGAGGACTGGATCGCCGGCGGGCAGGGGTTCGGCACCCACCCGCACCGCGACATGGAAATCGTCAGCTACGTGCTGGAAGGAGCGCTTGAGCACAAGGACAGCATGGGGAACCAGTCGACCATCCGCCCCGGCGAGGTTCAGCGGATGACGGCCGGCACCGGGGTGCTGCACAGCGAGTACAACCCCTCCGAGACGGAGAAGGGCCACCTCCTGCAGATCTGGATCCTTCCAGAGGCGCACGGCCTGACGCCTGGCTACGAGCAGAAGTCGTTCCCTGCGGACGAGAAGCGGGGCCAACTGCGGCTGGTCGCCTCGCGTGATGGCCGAGACGGCAGCGTCACCATCCACCAGGATGCGGCGCTCTACATCACCTTGCTGTCGCCCGGTGAGGAGGTTCAGCACGATCTGGCATCAGGACGGCACGCATGGGTCCACGTGGCCAGTGGCAGCGTGGAGGTGAACGGGCAATCGTTATCAACCGGTGATGCGGCGGCGCTCAGTGAGGAAGCTAGCCTCACGCTCCGGGGCACGGCGGATGCCGAAGTGCTCGTCTTCGACCTCGCCTGACACCTATTCTCAACGGAGCAACCGGCGGCTTTCAAGCGAGAGCTGCCGGTTGCTTCCCCTCTTCAAACTTGAGCATTCACTCCCATGAGCTACACACCCAGAATCCTCGTATTCGCCGGCAGCACCCGCACCGGCTCGTTCAACAAGCAGCTTGCCCTCGCCGCGCACCGGCTGGTGCAGGAAGCTGGCGCGGAGGCCACCTATCTGGACCTTCGCGATCTCCAACTCCCGCTCTACGACGGCGACCTCGAAGCGGCGGAGGGCCTTCCCGCTGGTGCGCGCCGATTCAAGGAGCTGCTGAAGAGCCATGATGGCTTCCTCATCGCCTCACCGGAGTACAACAGCTCCGTCACGGCCGTCCTCAAGAACGCCATCGACTGGGCCTCCCGATCCGAGGGAGACGAAGGCTCGCTGGTGGCCTTCTCCGGGAAGGTGGCCGCGCTGGTGAGCGCCTCGCCGGGAGCGCTGGGCGGTCTTCGTGGCCTCGTCCATTTGAGGTCGATCCTGGGCAATATCCAGGTGCTGGTCATCCCGCAGCAGCTGGCCGTATCCCAGGCGCACGCGGCGTTCGGCGAGGATGGCAACCTCGTGGATGCCCGTCAGCAGTCGACGCTCACCGCCATCGCGAAGTCGCTGGTGGAGACGACGGCCCGGCTCAACAAATAGAGCTGTGCGCAGTACGTTCGGCCTTCGGGCGAACCCGCTCGAAGGCTCCGTTTGCTCTCAACTGGGCATCTTGCGCGGGTGCAACTCGATCTTCCCGGGGCGGGCGTCGTTCAAGATGGCGCGGAGTGAGATGTCCTCGCCGATGATGCCGATCCCCCGAGCCGCCACGGTCCGGGCCTGTTGAGGCTTGCCCCACTCACGGTAGGTGAGCGCGAGCCAGCGGTAGGCGTCATCGCGCTCTCCGCGCTGCACCTCGGTCAGCTTGGCGACTTTGGGAATCAGCTTCAACGCGGCCAGGAGGTGGCGCTCCGCCGTGGGGAAGTCCTTCTTGTAGACCAGGTAGAACCGCCCCAGCTCCGTCTGAATCTCGAAGGAGTACGGGTTGTTCCGCTCCCCATCATGCAGGAACGTGATGGCCTGGTCCGGGAAGCGGCCCGCGCGGCAGATCATGGTGGCGCCCACGGAGTAGGCCTCCACGTGGTGCGGGTCCACCCAGGTGACCAGCTGGTAGTACGGAAGGGTCTGGTCGACGTCCTTCGCATAGAGCTGGCCATCCTTGGCGGCATACGGCTTCACCGCCCGCTCCAGGTCTCCGAGGACTCCACGGAAGTCTTCTCGAGCCGGCGGGATCACGAGCACGCTGCCCCCATCGGACTCGCCGTGAGCACCGGCCGGGCAGCTCTCGTGGCCCTCATGATTCGCGTCATGGGTTGCCGGTTTCTCCGGCTTTCCAGCACCGCCGTGGGAGTGGAACTCACCCTTGCGAGATTCTTCCTCACCGGGACGCGCGGCTCGCTCCTCGGCACCGGCGTGCATCACCGCGTGCGTCTTGAGCCAGTAGATTTGGGCCAGCATCCGCCGCGCTTCCCATGTTCCGCTCTCCTGCGCGCGCCCCCGCTCCGACTCCGTCCGCACCTGGGAGCGGAAGCCGTCGCCCAGAAAGCCGAGAAGCGTGAGCGAACCCACCAGGGCCATCAGCCGAAGGCCGTCACTCAGGCGCGGCGTGGCCGTGCGGGAAGTGGCGATGGGTTGGGGAGCCGAAACCGCAGTCTGCAAGCGAAGTCTCCTGGGTGAGAGGTGAGTGGTGAGTGGGTGAGTGGGTGAGTGGGTGAATGGGTGAATGGGTGAGTGGGTGAGTGGGTGAG
>JANPLG010000461.1:0-3727 GCA_031426395.1 Actinomycetes bacterium | reverse complement strand
GGCCGCATCAGCGCCGCCAACGGCCCCCACGGCGGCGCGACCTTCCGTCTGGAGTTCCCCCTCACATGACACTGGGCTGAAGTCGCTCCCGTGCAATCGGACTGCCGGACCTGGGCTGACCCACCCGGATCACCAGGCGACGATGTTTGCAACCGTTCGCTTGGTGGTAGACCATACGTGCAAACCGCTATCGCATTACCGCTGTCGCAGGCCCAAAGCCCGCGTCCCTAGTGCCTTACCAGCACTCGGAGTGCGGGCTTTCTTGGTGCCCGGCCCGGGTGAAGCGGACATCCTGTCAGCTCCGCAATCTGGAGCAAGAAAGCAAGCAAACCGTGCCAGTTATCTATCGAAGAGAAGATGGTTCCACCGCCTGGGGCGTTATCGCCGGGATTCTCGGCTCCGCCGTGGTCGTGATGCTCGGAGGCATCTTCCTCTACGGGCAGACGCGGACCACGACCGTGGAGCGCGGCACTACCACCATCGTCCAGCCCGCAACTCCGCAGGCCCAGCCTGCCATCGTTCCCTTCCCCGTGGCGGGACCCGCCGGCCCCGCGGGAGCGCCAGGAGCCGCAGGGCGACCGGGCGCCGCAGGCCAACCTGGTGCCCCTGGCAGCAGCGGTCCGGCGGGTGCGCCAGGTGAGGCCGGCAGCCCCGGCAGCACCGGCGGCGAGGGTCCCCAGGGCCAGGAAGGTCCTCAGGGCCAAGAAGGGCAGCCAGCACCGCCCGCACCGCCGACGGATACGCCCGAGTCCCGATAGCGAAGCGAACGCCATCACCCGAGCCAGTTCCGATAGCTGGCTCGGGTGATGGCACGTGCTACTTGTGGAACAGTTGCGGGGCGAAGTCTGACAGGTAGCGTCGCCAGACCATCCAGGTATGCGCGCCCGGCGTCTCCACGTACTGGTGGCGCAGGCTCTTGCTCTTCATCCAGTCCCGCAGCTTCCGGTTGGACTGAATCAGGAAGTCCTCTGTCCCGCACGCCACCCAGAGCAGGCGGAGCCGCTCGCTCTCCTTCGCGCTCATCTTGGGGAAGGCCTGATCGAAGTTCTCGTTGAGGCCACCCGCGCTGAATGCGCCGATCCACGCGAAGCGGTCGACGGCGTTCAGCCCGACGGTGAGCGACTCCGTTCCGCCCATGGAGAGGCCGGCGATGGCGCGGGAGCCGCGGTCGGTTGAAACGCGGTACTCCTTCTCCACTCGCGGGAGCACCTCGTTCAGGAGCGTTTCCCCGAAGAGGGTGACGTTGCGCTGCCAGAGGTCCGGCTTGCTGAACGGCCCGGAGCGGGAGACCACTTCCGGCGCGCCGTAGCCGAGCGGCATCACCACCACCATCGGCTTCGCTTTGCCCTGCGCAATGAGGTTGTCCATGATCACGTGCGCCCGCCCCACCGCGCTCCAGCCGCCGGCGTCGTCCGTGTAGCCGTGGAGCAGATAGAGCACCGGGTAGCGAGTCTTGCCCTTGGGGTCGTAGCCAGGCGGCGTGTAGACGTAGAAGTCACGGTTATCGCCGGCTACGGCGGAGCGGTAGAAGTGCCGGTTCAGGGCACCACGAGGCACCTCGGCCACGTCCCACGGCTTGCCGCCGGGGATATGGACCATGCTCTGCGTGTTGAGCAGGTTCGGCTTCATCAGCGCGTTGAGCGGATCGAGGTAGCCCACGCCGTCCGCGATGAAGGAGTAGCCGTAGTAGTCCGGCTCCACCGGCCCGACCGTGACCGTCCATGTCCCCTGAGCGTCCCGCGTCATCGGCACGCGGGGAGCGCCTTCGCGTGACAGGAAGACCTCTTTGGCGTTGGGCGACCGGAAGCGGAAGGTCACCCGCCGATCCGCCTGTACCTCCGGAGACGCCAGCGGCGTGCCCTGCTGGGCCCAGATTGGGTCCTGCGTCAGTGTGGCGGCGGTGAGCACGGCGGCGAATCCTGCGAGGGCGAGGGTGCGGCGGTTCCAGAGCTTGTTCATGGTGGGACCGGGATGGGTGGGGCGTGGCTGGAAGCTGAGTAGGATTAGGATTAAGAGTAGGATTAGGAACTACTCCGGGAGCGGGCGAAACACCGGCGGGCGGGGCGGGAGCGCCTCCCCACCCACGCTGCTGCAGACGATGTTGGCGGCCATGGCCCAGAGGCGGAGCGGGCTGCCGCCGCCGTCCGGATGCACGCGGTTGGAGAGGCCGATCAGGTAGGTCTGTGAGTAGGGATCTACCCAGAGGTAGGTGCCCGTAAAGCCGGTATGCCCGAAACTGCCGAGGGGCATCAGGTCGCCCTTAACGTGGCTGTAGGATGAGTCGATGTCCCAGCCGAGGCCGCGCATGGCACCGCCGGGAGCAGCGGCGGGGGTGGTCATCAGCCGCACCGTGGCCGGGCTGAGCGGGTAGCGCTTTCCGCCGTTCCCCTCGGGGCGGTCCGCGGAGAGGAGCATGGGGGCGAAGCGGGCGAGGTCGTCCGCAGTGCTGAAGAGGCCGGCGTGGCCGGCGACCCCGCCCAGTACTTCTGCGTTGGGGTCATGAACCTCGCCCTGCATGAAGACGCCCTTCCAGAGTTGCGTGGGGGCGGCCCGGTCCCGAAGCGAACCCTGCGGGTTGAAGCCGGTCTCCTTCATCCCGAGCGGCATGAAGACCCGCTTCCGCGCGAACTGATCCAGCGGCTCTCCGCTCACCCGCCGCACGATCTCGCCCAGGGTGATGAAGCCGAGGTCGCTGTAGACGAACTTCGCGCCCGGCTCCTGCTTGAGGGTGGCGGCGGCGAGGGCCGGGAGGATCTTCTCCCGGTGGTCCTGGATGACCGCGCCCTGCATGTCTCCGAACTGCTTCTGGTAGTTGTCCCAGGCGGCGAGGCCGGAGGTGTGGGTGAGCAGGTGGCGGAGGGTCACCTTGTCCTTGCCGTTCTGCCCCCACTCAGGCCAGTGGCGGACCACCGGGTCGGTGAGGCGGAGGCGGCCGTCCTCCACCAGCGCCATGATGCTGCTGGTGGTCGCCACTACCTTGGTGAGGGAGGCGAGGTCGAAGACGGTGTCCGGGGTCATTGCGCGCGTCTCCGGCTTCAGCCACCGGTTGCCGAACGCCCTGCGGTAGACCACCTTGCCCCGGTGTCCGACCACGAAGACGACGCCCGGCACGTTCTTGGCCGCCACCGCCTCTTCCGCCAGCCGGTCCAACTCGGTGAACCGGGCCTCATGGATGGCTTTAGAGCGGGAGGTGGGAGACGCGGCGCGAGCGGTGACGCCGGCGAATGAGGCGGCAGCGAGTGCGGCGAGGGGAATGGCGAGACGGAGATGGGATGGCATGGCGGTGACTGGCTTGGGAAGAGTGCGGCGCAACGGAGCTAGGATCAGCCTCTGGTTGGCTGAAATGCATGGTAACTAGTGTTCACTGTTTTTTATGGGGGGGGGGACACCACCACCACCACCACCCTTGAGTGTGAGGTGGAAGTCAAAAGCTAAAGGGCAAAAGTCAAAAAGTCGCAGCTTGGGAGGCTGCGGTCTGGAGAGGTATCAGTGTGCTGGGTAGGGTTCAAGGGGTTGAGCGGTCAGTCTGGGACGGGAGGCATGTGCCTTGGGCTGTAGCTTGAGCAGCCTCCAGTTGCGTAGCGCCTCGGGGGGCGGGTTTGTCCGGTTGTTACGGCCGGTCAAAAAACGTACATTTCGCCGAAGTAAAATTCCCCACCTGTAATCAACCGGGCTAGCCTCCTTCTCGGAGGTAGCCCCGATGTTACGAGGTGGAGACGTGGAAGAG
>JANPLG010000460.1:0-4461 GCA_031426395.1 Actinomycetes bacterium | reverse complement strand
CCAACGCCCCGGCGGCTCCTGCGCCGGTTGCTCCCGCCACCGCACCCGCAACCACGCCTGCGGCAACAACACCCGGTGCCGGACCGATGGAGGCATTCGGGAACTTCATCTTCTTCGTTTTCCAGTGGCTCTTCCTGATTGCCGTTCTCGCCGGTCTCTACTTCTTCGCCAAGAAGCGGGGCATCACCGTCGAGACAGTAATGAAGAAGCTCGGGGTCCAGCCGGACGCTGTGGCGGCCGGAGGCGGTAGCCTCGCGGGGGCTAATCTCGCCACCGGTGTGCCCGGACCCGGCGCGCCACCTCCTCCGCCTCCCGTGGTGGCCGATCCCAACCAGTGCCAGTTTTGCGGTCAGGTGAAGGACGCCAGCGGCGGATGCGCCTGCTCTGCGCTCCCCAGCCGTGGGAACGGGGGAGGTTCTTACGGCGGAGCCGCTGCCAGCGCGTCCGGCGCGGGACCCCGGCTGGTCGGGATGCAGGGCATCTACATGGGGACCGTCTTCCCCATCTCGGGCGCGGCCACGCTGGGACGGGAGCCGGCAAACGGCATCCCGCTCGACCGCGACACCACCACCTCCCGCCGCCACGCCGAGATTCTCGCGGACACCGGCAACTACCGCATCCGCGACCTTGGCTCCGCAAATGGAACCTTTGTGAACGGCGGCCGCATCTCCACGGAGACCCCCCTCAGCCCGGGGGACGAGGTCAGCGTCGGCGGAACCCGCTTCCGCTTCGAGGTGTAGCCCGATGTCACCGATTCGTGTGCTGCGGGGCCTCTTCCTCGGGGGCGTCGGCGGCTTCCTCGGCTGGCTGCTCACCGAGTTTCTGCCGCTGCCCTATCCGTTCGCGCCTGCTCGCTTTGAGCAACCGGGCGCCGTGCTGCCGCTGGTCCATCCAGCCAGCATGGGACTGCTTGGCGCCGTGCTCGGCATCGCCATTGGTGGCGCGCTTGGGCTTTCGGAAGGGGTTGGCGAGGGGACGCGCTCGCGCTTCACCCGGACGATGCTCGCCTTCCTCCTCGCCGGGTTCTTTGGAGGCTTCCTGGGCCTCTCCATCGGGCAGCAGCTATACGGCGTCCTCGGCGGCAACCCGAACACAGCGTCGCTGGGAGCGAGCGACTTCCTACCCCAACTCTTCGCGCGTGCACTCGGCTGGGCGCTCATCGGCCTTTTCATGGGAGTTGCCCTCGGCCTGCCTAACCTCTCAATCCGCCGTATGATCAATGGCGCGGTCGGCGGGGGCATGGGCGGGTTCCTGGCCGGGGCCGTCTTCCAGGTTATGGCGTTCACGCGCCTCTTCGGCGGGATGCAGAGCCGCCTCGTTGGCTTCGTCATCCTTGGCGCGGCCATCGGCTTCTTCATCAGCCTGGTCGCCGAAGCGCTCAAGCGGGTCTGGGTCAAAGTCCTCATCGGCCGGAATGAGGGCCGGGAGCATGTGGTCGACCAGGCCATCGCCTACGTGGGACGGGACGAGTTGGCCGATATCCCGGTCTTCCTCGATCCGGCGGTTCCGCGCCGAATCGCCAGTTTCCGGCTCACGGGCGGCCGCTACGCGCTTCACGCCGAGAGCAACGCGCTCCCGATCCTCGTGAACGGCCAGTCGCTGCAGCCCGCCCAGGTGCTGCGGGACGGCGACGCGATTCAGTTCGGCCGCGTCACCCTCGGCTACTTTGAGAAGGCGACCGCCACCGGCTCCTCCCGCCCCGTCGACCGCATCGCCCTGGCCGATATGAGCATCCCCTCGCTGGTCCCCGGCGCGACACCCATCCCCACCGGCGGCAACGTTTGCCAGTTCTGCGGCGAGATGCGCACTGCGGGCGGCGGCTGCGCCTGCTCCGTCCCAGACGGCGGTTACGGCAGCCCCGTGGGCGCTGCGGCCCCCATGGGCGGCTACTCCGACCCCGGCTACGCGGATCCTGGCTACGGCGGATACCAGCAACCCGGCGGTTATGCGGACCCCGGAGGCTACGGGGCGGCACCCCAGCCAGCTTACGGTGCCACGATGATGGATCAGGCTCCGATGGGCTACGGCCCTTCAGCCGGACCAGCCCTCACGGCCACGGTGGGACCCTACGCTGGGCAGAGCTTCCCCCTCGGCAGCGAGATCGGCATTGGCCGCGACGCTTCCCAGGAGATTGCGCTGGCCGGCGACACCACCGCGTCCCGCCGCCATGCGCGCGTCTACTACGGCCCCAGCGGCTGGATGATCCGCGACGAAGGCAGCTCCAACGGCACCTGGGTCAACGGCGTCCGCATCCAGGAGCAGCCCCTCTACCCCGGAGACGACATCCGCATCGGCCAGACCCACCTCCGGTTTGACGGATAATGACAACCGGTCAAAGTGGAAGAAACTCGACTCGCCCGGAGATTTCTTCAGGTTCCGCAGCCCACGCCATCAACATTAGATCGGCAACGCAAACACCGATAGCAATCTCCTGGTGAGCGTAGATCACACCGGTGAACGGCTCGTTGCCGCGCTGACGACGCGCACCGCAGGCCAGGAGATCATCGTCCTGTGTGAAGAGCACTCGCCCAAGCTCTGTGGCTCTAGCCAGGATTTCCGGGTCGGGTCGCCCCTCCATGCCATCCTCTTGCACCGTGAGCACGTCCACTCCACGGTGCCGCAGTCCCCGAATGATCGACCGTTGACGCACTCGTCCGCGTAAAGTCGGATCATTTGGCCGCTGCCCGAAGTTTACGGAGCTGGGATGCCAGTGGACTTGGGCCGTTCTGTTAGATGAATGATGCTAACGTAGCGGCTTCGGCTTCTAGCTCTTCAGCGATTTCGGCTTGGTGGTCGTAGAAGTATGAGAGCGCCGCATGGATTTGCGCCAGGGTCAGGTGTGGATGCGCCTCCGCGATCTGATGCGGCGAGAGGCCATCCTGCTCGTACTCCCGAGCGATGAGCGACACTTTGATGCGCGTGCCGGCAATACGGGGCTTCCCGCCGCACGTCCCGGGAGTATGGGCGATGTGGGGATGCGCGATCTCGGGCAAGGCGGTCAAGGTTGCCATTATCGATCCTCTTCAAGTCGCACGACGGGAGTGGGGGTAGACGTGGCGACTGCGGCCAGCACCCCTTCACGTGTTAGACGCGGGTGCTCTTCAACCAGTTCATCAATGGTGGTCCCGGCGGCGAGTTCTTCCAGGATGTACTCGACCGTGATTCTGGTTCCGACAACCACCGGTTTCCCAAGCATGATCCTTGGGTCAGAAGTGATCAGGTCACCGGCCACTGGTCCATCCTCGTCAAGCGCATACCATCACTCCGAACGGACAATCACCTTATCCACCCGCCGGCCGTCCATGTCCACGACCTCAAACCGCACCCCAGCGTGGTCGAACACGTCCCCGGTTTTCGGGATCTTGCCTAGCCGCTCCATGACAAAGCCGCCCAGGGTCTCGTAATCCGCGTCGCTTTCCTCGGGCAGCCGGTGGCGTGGGAAGAGGCGCTCCACGTCCTCGAAGAGCATCGCGCCGTCCAGCAGCCAGGAGCCGTCCTCGCGCTGCACCGCTTCGGCTTCGTCCCCTTCGCCCAGGCCCGGCAGGTCCCCCACTAGGGCCTCCAAGATGTCCGTGGGCGTGATCAGACCCTGCGTCCCGCCATGCTCGTCCAGCACCAGCGCGAGGTGATTGCCCGACTCACGGAATTGCTTCAGCAGCCGCTGTGCCGGCACGGACTCAGGGATGAAGAGGGGCTCCAGCGCTACAGCTCGCAGGTCCAGCTCTTCGCCGGACAAAAGGGCCCGCAGCAACTGGTTCGACTTCACGTAGCCAACCACCGTGTCTAGATTCTCTTCGCACACGGGGAAGGCAGAGCGACCGCTGTCCCTGAGTTTGTCCAGTACCGTTTCCCGCGAATCCCGAAGGTCGAGCCATTTGATGTCCGGCCGGGGCGTCATCAGTGAACTGGCGCGCCGGTCACTAAAGCGGAAGAGCCGGTCGACGATCTCATGCTCGGCCCGCTCGAAGATCCCGGCATCGGCGCCCTGCTCCATCATGAGCTTGACTTCCTCTTCCGTGACCGACGGCTCGTCCGAATGGCCCAGCCGGAACAGGCGGAGCAGGCCTTCGGTGGAAAGGCTAAAGAGCGTCACCGCGGGTGACACTACCTTGGCAAGAATGCCCATCGGCCCCGCCACAGCTGAGGCAATGCGCTCCGCGTTCACCATCGCCAGCCGCTTGGGGACCAACTCCCCAATCACCAGGGAGAGGTAAGTGACGGCCAGCACCACTAGGATCAGCGCGATGGAATCGGCCTGCTTTGCTACCGCAGGAATGGTAGCTAGCCAGGCGGAGAGTTCCCGGGAAATCGACTGCCCGCTGAACGCACCGGTGAGGATACCCACCAGGGTGATCCCGACCTGCGTGGTTCCGAGGAAGTTGCTGGGGTTCTCTGCTAGCTTGAGCGCCGCTTTAGCACCCACATTCCCCTTTTCAGCAAGGGATTGGAGCCGTGCCTTGC
>JANPLG010000459.1:0-3637 GCA_031426395.1 Actinomycetes bacterium | reverse complement strand
GGGCTGTTCCAGCGCATCAGGTGGCCGGTTCCCTCGGCAGACTTCCAGAGGGCGAAATCGGCGGCGTTGCGCTTGCCGACACCCACTTCCACCCGGCCGCTCGACTCCTGATCGTCCAGCTTCCGGCGGGAGAGCTTTCCGTAATCCTTGTCCGTCTCCACATCGAAGTAGACGTTGCCGTCCGCAACATAAGCGTAACCGTTCTCGATCAGCCGCTGGACCAGGTCGATCATCTCCGGCACGTGCCCCGTGGCTCGCGGCGAGATGTCCGGCCGGAGCGCGCCCAGGGCGTCCATGGCGTCGAAGTACTGCCGGGTGCAGCTCTCCACCAGTGCCATCGGCTCAACGCGGCGTTCGCGGGCGCGCTTCTCGACCTTGCTCTCACCTTCGTCCGCATCGCCGACCAGGTGCCCCACGTCCGTGATGTTCTGGACGTACAGCACATCGAGCCCCGTATGGCGCAGGTAGCGGATCACGGCGTCGAACGAGACATAGGTCTTCGCGTGGCCGATGTGGGGGGCGTCGTAGACCGTGGGGCCGCAGACGTAGACGTTCACCCGGCCCGGATGAACCGGCTCGAAGATCTCCTTCTCGCGGGTGAGCGTGTTGTAAATGCGAAGGGCCATGGCGTCTGAGGATGTTGGGACGAGGCAATGGGGACATTGAAACGAAGCGCAGGCAGTATACCACGCGGTTGGCGTGCGCGGAGGCGGCGGAGCATCCACGTTTGTAGCGTATGCTGCGGGCGCGGTCATTTCTTCCCCGTTTCCTGCAGCCCTCCGCCCAGAGGGCTGCAGGAAACGTGCGTAAGGTTCTCCCTTACACGGCTGTCCATCGGATCCTCACCGGTTCACGGTGGGCCAGCGCTTTCGTTAGGGCCAGTTCGCGGCGAGTGGGCACCGGCTTGGCTTGATGCCACCATTCCTGGTAGTCGTGCCACCGCCGGCGCTTCGCCGGGAATCCTTCGAGATGGCGAGGGTCCGAGTAGGATTGAGATTAAGAGTAGGGTTAGGAACAGCTTGGGGACCGCCATCCGCTGCCTAGCCTACTTTGCCCAGCCCTGCCGTTGGGTCAGGTCGCGCTCCATGCGGGCGCGGATGCGATGCAGGCGGCCTTTGACCTGGCTGCGGGTGATCCCGAGCTGTGCGCTGATCGCCTCGTAGTTCAGCTCATCGAAGTAATGAAGGCGCACCAGGGCTGCGTCCTCCGGTGAGAGCCGGCTCATGGCTTCATCCACGGCGGAGCGGGTTGCAACCCGCTGATCCCTGTCCGTCACGAGATGGGCCGGGTCCGCCGTAGGGTCGACCATCCGCTCCGCCAACTGCTCCGCGATTGGGTCCAGCTCCACGACCGGCCGACGGCGCATGGCGCGAAGCCGGTCCAGCGCTACCCGATGGGCGATCTGATAGAGCCACGTTCGGGCGGCTGCTTCGCCCCGGTACGCGGCCCGCGCCTGCCAGGCATTGCAGAACGTGACGACCAGGGCATCCTCCACTTCCTCCGGGGAGAAGAGGCGTCGCGAGAGGAAGTGGCGGAGGCCCTGCTGGTAGGTCTGGAACAGCGTGTCGAAGTCACGAGCGGAGCGCGGCAGGCTGCCCGCCGGTGCGCCGAACGAGGCTCCGTTCAATGAGCCGAAGCCGCCGGAGCTTACAGTGGCTGAACTGAAGGCGGGGGATGTGAAGGTAGTGGAAGTGCTGAGCATCGTCGCGACTCCGGGTAGCTGTCTGCCGGTGGCTGTATGCTCCTGAAGATAGCGGCCAGTTATGAAGCGACGATGAAGCGCGGAAACCACGGAAAAACTCCCCTGCCGCCACCATCGCCATCTTCAACGCGCGAAGGTTGCCTGGCGAGAGAGCGAAGTTGGCGGAATTCTGACCCCCACTGATAAGAGGTAGGCTCTTCCCTTCTTACGCCCTGCCCACGTCATCCTCGACGGCAGTCGGTTGGGGCGCGGTAGCCGTCACCTTCGGGTATCCAGCAGTACCCGGCTGCTGCGCTTGACCACCGGGCAGGTTGGCTCGCCGGTGCGGGACGGGCGTGGCTGGATCCCCGCACGACACGGGCTGCTTCGCAGGTAGGTTGCCGGGCGAGGATGACGGAGGTTGGCCTGGCCCGAAGCCGGTTCGGGTTCAGCGGGGGGCGGGACTGGCGTGCCTCGATCCCCGCAAGGCACGTGGAAGCGGCACCGGAGCGGTCACGGCCGCGTGCCGCATGGTAGATTTGCGGCAGGAGTGTGCCATGCAGCGAATTGACTGGGTCGAGGAAGAGGGAGCCACCGGGGACGCCGGCGCGGCTTACGGGGAGTGGCTCAAGGCCACGGGCCGGCCCCATGTCCCGCACATCCTGAAGTGCTTCTCCCACCGGCCGGACTTCTTCCGCCAGGTGGTCGACTTCTCCAACACCGTCCAGTTCACCGACGGGCATCTGGACCGGCGCATGAAGGAGATGATCGCCACCTTCGTCTCCGGCCTCAACCGCTGCCCCTACTGAACGGAATCGCACGGTGCGTTCCTGCGGTCGCAGGGTCAAGATGAGGCGGCGGTTGATGCGCTAGCCTGGGGCCGGTTGGACGAGGCACCGGTCACCGACGCCGAGCGGGAACTCCTGCGCGTGGTGGAACTGATCACGCGCCACGCCTACCGCACCACGGACGAGGATATCCAACGGCTGCGGGACGCCGGCTGGACGGAGCCGCAGATCGCCGAAATGGTCTATGTGACGGCGCTCTTCGCCTTCTTCAACCGCGTGGCGGATGCCTTCGGGATCAGCAGCCAGGGCTACGGCGGCCCCCGCCCAACATGGGACGACCCGGATGCGGGCGACCCAAGGTCGGACGCGGCCTCAGCCTGAGGCGATTCAAGCATTAGAAAGCCCCGGCAGCTTCATGCTTCCGGGGCTTCCTATTCGCTTCCGCCGAGATCGCTACGCGGCGGCGGCCATCGTGCCGAACTCCCTGCGGCCCTCTTCGAAGGCGGTGATGCGGTCCGCGTGCTGGAGTGTCAAGCCGATTTCATCCAGGCCTTCCAGGAGCATCTTCCGCGCGCCTTCCGGCACCGTGAAGCTCTCGGAGAGATCGCCGCCGGGTAGATGGGCGGTCACCTGCTGGGCTTGGAGATCAATGGTCACCCGGGGCTGCTCGGCGAGGGTGGCTGCTTGGAATAGTTGCTCCACAAACTCCGGGGAGACTTCTACCGGCAGCAGCCCATTCTTGTAGCTGTTGTTCCGGAAGATGTCCGCGAAGCCAGGGGTCGCGCCCGACCGTGGAGCGATCACCGCACGGAACCCGGCCTGGACAATGGCCCACACCGCGTGCTCACGGCTGGAGCCGCACCCGAAGTTGTGCCGGGCCACCAGCACCGTGGCCCCCGCCATTTCCGGCCGGTTGAGCGGGAAGTCGGCCACCGGCTCGTCGCCCTTGTAGCGCACGTCCCGAAAGAGCAGCTCCCCGAAGCCGACCCGCTCAATCTTCTTGAGGTAGCGGGCCGGGATGATGGCATCAGTATCCACATTGGCACGGTCGTATCCCACGAACGTGCCAGTGTGCCTAACAAACGGTTCCATAGTGCAGGCCTTTTTGGATCGAACCGCCAAGACGCCAAGAACGCCAAGTTGGGATGGAGAGCAGGAGAGATGGCGG
>JANPLG010000458.1:0-2115 GCA_031426395.1 Actinomycetes bacterium | reverse complement strand
GCGCTTAAATTCGGGATAAAGCTAAGAGTGCTCACTCTTTCCCCATGTCCCGCCCCTTCACCCGCAAGCCGCTTGTCTTGGTGAGCGTTGCTGGCTATGTAGGGCGTGTCCTCTACCTTCCGGCAGGCCGTCGAGTTATCTCAAATCATGCTGAAACGCAACGCATCTTCGCTTCACCTGGGCCTCGCCACATTGATGGCGGCGGTCACGCTGCCGGGATTGGCTGCGGCGACTCCCGTCGACCCTTTCCCCGGCCAGGCACCTCCGGCACCGGCACCTCCCATGCCAATGCCGCCCACACCCGGCACGCCCACCACCCCGCCAACCGGCACCCGCCCGCCCGTAGTTCCTCCCACAGCACCAGGCAAGCCGAAGCCGTATGCGGACGTGATTACCAAGGAGGCCAAGTCTGACCTGACTGGTCTCCTCAAGACCCACCAGGTGGATGAGAAGTACTACTTCGAGATTCCCAAGCCGCTCGTGGGCAAGGAATTGATGTGGGTGAGCACGCTGGAGCGATCCCAGTCTTTCTACGGGTTCGGGCAGACGGAGGTGGGAGACCGCGTCCTCCGCTTTGAGAAGCGGGGCGACCGGCTCCTGATGAGGGGCGTAAGCCACCGACAGCGAGCGTCCGACCCGAACGGTGACGTGAACCGCGCCCTGGAGAAGGGCAACATCGAGCCGATCCTCGCCGCCTACCCGGTGGCGGCCTACGGCGAGGGGGAGTCGATCGTGATCGACGCCAGCCCGCTGATCTACAGCAACCTCTTCGGGCCGACCTTCGACCCGAACCGCTCCTTCATCGAGAGCGTGAAGTCGTTCCCGGAGAACGTGCTGGTGAAGGTGACCGGCACGCGCGGCACCGTGACCGCCGGTCCCGGTGGCGCGGCTGCCACCGGCGATACGGTGGTGGTGAACCACAACCTGGTCCTGCTGCCCGAGAACCCGATGATGCCGCGGTTGGCGGACAGCCGTGTGGGCTGGTTCACCACGGAGTACCAGGAGTTGGGCGGTTCGGAGAACCGGGTCAAGGACATCACCATCATCAACCGATGGCGGCTGGAGAAGAAGGATCCCAGCGCGGCCGTCAGCGAACCGGTGAAGGCGATCACTTACTACATGGGGCCGGAGATCCCGAACAAATGGAAGGCGGCCGTGAAGCGGGGCGTGGAAGCCTGGAACGTCGCATTTGAGAAGGCCGGCTTCAAGAACGCCATCCTCTGCCGTGACCTCCCAACGGCCCAGGAAGACCCGGAGTTCGACGTCGAGGACGTTCGCTACACCGTGATCCGGTGGCTGCCTTCCGGTTCGGAGAACGCCTACGGTCCGCACCTCTCCGACCCGCGCACCGGCGAGATCCTCAACGGCTCTCCGAAGATCTTCCACAACATCCTGAAGCTGGTCCAGAACTGGTACTTCGTCCAGGCCAGCGTCAACGATCCGCGCGCCCGCCGCCTGCCGTTCCCGGATGAGCTGACCGGGGAGTTGCTGGCCTACGTTGTGACGCACGAGGTCGGCCATACCCTTGGCTTCCCGCACAACATGAAGGCCTCGTCCTCCATTCCGGTCAAGTCGCTCCGGGACCCGAAGTGGACGCAGGAGTGGGGCACGGAAGCCTCCATCATGGACTACGGCCGCAACAATTACGTGGCGCAGCCCGGCGACGGCGTGACCCAGCTCATGCCGAAGATCGGCCCGTACGACCTCTTCGCCACGGAGTGGGGATACTCCGTCTTCCCGTCCGCGCGCACGCCGGAGCAGGAGAAGACCTACCTCAACGCCCTCGCTGACCGGCAGACGGCCAACCCGATGCTCCGGTTCGGCAACGCCTCCGGGGAGGACCCGGGCCGGCAGACGGAGGATCTGGGTGACAACGGCGTTGAAGCCACCCGGCTGGGCATGAAGAACCTGGAACGCATCCTCGCCTACCTGCCGGCTGCGACGCTCAAGGCAGGGGACGACTACACGCTGCTTCAGGAGCTCTACAACGAACTGCTGGGGCAGCGGGCGCTGGAGCTGGGTCATGTGATGACCATCGTCGGCGGCGCGACGGAGACCGAATACCACGTCGGCCAGAGCGCCCGGCCGAACTACGAGCCGGTCTCACGAGCGCAG
>JANPLG010000457.1:0-1665 GCA_031426395.1 Actinomycetes bacterium | reverse complement strand
GCGCACCCTTCGCTCCCCGATGAATGACAGAGCGGCCCCCCGGCGGACGCCGGGGGGCCGTTCTGGATCTCGGATCTCGTTTTTCGGAGGTCCGGGTGGATGGCAAGAAAGCCATCTTGCGTATAATCGAAGCGCAGGCTGACGACGTGACACAGCCAGGCATCTGTGGGGCGGGAGAAGAGGAATGCTCTGGATCGGCTCCGGACGGCAGCGCTGCTGTGCCGGAATGTCACGGCGCGCCTTTGTGGAGGCCGGCACGCTTGGCGCGCTGGGGCTTTCCCTCTCGCCTGCCGCGTCGCTCGCCGCCCAGGGCCGCAAGCCGAAGTCGGTGATCCTGCTCTGGCTCTGGGGCGGGCCTCCGCACCTCGATACGGTCGACCCGAAGCCGGATGCGCCGGGCGAATTCCGGGGACCCTACCGCGCCATCGGCACCAACGTGCCCGGCATCCAGGTGACGGAGCTTCTTCCGCGACTGGCCCAGCGCGCGGACCGCTATGCCATTGTCCGGAGCCTGCACCACGGCACCAACGACCACGGCCTGGCGGGCACCATCGCCATGACCGGCCGCAACCCGACGGCGGGCCAGGTCCAGCCGCACGCCGGGTCGGTGGTCGCACGGATGGATGGATCCGCTTCGTCGGAATCCGCGGCGGCCCTCTCCAGCTACGTGACCATTGGCGACCGCCTCCAGCAGGGACACCGCCTGATCCAGGGCGAGGGCGGTGGCCTCCTGGGAGCGGTGTATGACCCCTTCCGCATCCAGTACGATCCCGAGAAGGGCGTCCTCCTGGGAGAGCTGCAGCGCCCCGCCGCCGTCACCGAGCAGCGCGCAGAGCGTCGCAGCCGCCTCTTGCAGGCGATGAGTCAGGCGATGAGTGCGGAGCGGGGCCTCGGCACCAATCGCGACCTGGAGGCGCTGGATCGCTACTACAAGCAGGCCTTCCTCCTGATGGGCAGCAGCGAGGGTCGACGCGTGTTCGACCTCGACCGCGAGACCGCCCGTCTGCGGGAGAGCTATGGCCGGCACCGCTTCGGGCAGAGCTGCCTGCTGGCTCGGCGGCTGGTGGAAGCCGGGGTGCGCTTCGTTCAGGTGAACTGGAGCCAGCACGTGGAGGCGGAGGAAGACGCGGGCGACGGCGGCTGGGACAACCACTACCGCAACTTCGAGATGCTGGCCGAGCGCCAGTGCGTCTTCTTCGACCAGGCCTATGCCGCGCTCATGGACGACCTCCGTGACCGGGGCCTTTACGACAGCACGGTGGTGGTGGCGATGGGTGAGTTCGGCCGCACCCCGAAGATCAACCCGATGGCGGGCCGGGATCACTGGCAGAACTGCTACTCCGCCATGATCGGCGGAGGCGGCATCCGGGGCGGGCAGGTGGTCGGCGCGAGCGATGACCGCGGCGAGTACCCGGCCTCGCGACCGGTGACTCCGGCGGACTTCACGCTCACCATGCTGGAGGCGATCGGGATCACCCGGACGGACATCCTGGCGCTGGGGCTACCGGTGGAAGGCGAGCCGATCCAGGAGCTGCTGTGAGGATTTCGAATTGCGGATTTCGGGTTGCGGGCGTGGACGGTCCCGTCTTCACCAGGCCGGGCGATGGGTTCAATCGGTTGCTCCGCTGGCGCTCGCCACGATGGTAGTGGGAGCCGCAGGGGACC
>JANPLG010000456.1:0-9303 GCA_031426395.1 Actinomycetes bacterium | reverse complement strand
AGCAGCACGTCCTCGCGATCATTGAGGAACTCGAGTTCCCCGCAGGCGACCACTACATCCGGGTAGACATATGCGTCGGCCTCAGGGATGAGCACCTTCATCTCTGACAGGTAGACTTCGCAGGTGCCGCCGCGAAGTGCCAATCGCAGTTCCGAGAACACGTTGCCCGAAACCAGGTTGTGTCGGCGAGTCGCACCCGCCATGTTGAAGGTTTCCCCGGCCACGTACTCGCTGCGCTCAGCGGCCAGTCGTTCCACGGCCAGGTACTGTTCAGGGGTGTACGGCAATTGGAGAGCAACACTCATTGATCATGCTCCATGAAGCGCCAGAACTGCACCTCATCAGGCATCTAACGTGTGCCCCTGCTGCTGCCTGATCAGGTTCACCTGACCCGCGTGGTAGTGGTCGTGCTCCACGATGATGTTGAAGACCGCAAGCAGCGAGAGATGCTCTCCCTCCAGAACCACGGTTCGCTCCAGTTGCACTTCAGGCAGCTCATCGAGGACGCGGAGCAGCCGCGCATGGCCGCTGGCGAGCCACTCGAGCTGGCCGGACCAGCCCCAACCATGAGGAAGGACTGCCTCCGCGTCAGGGAAGGAGCCGCCGTCGATGCCGTCCGCGACGACGTGCTTCCAGACCGCCACATGCCACACGATGCCGGCAATGGAGCCGTCCAGCCCAACCCCGAACCGGTAACGGCGCCAGGTTTCGCTGCCGCCCGCGCGGGCTTGCTCCTCAGTGACTCCCTCCAGGGTGCCGCAGAAGGCCCGGTAGCCATGGGCAATCTGGCTTCGAAGGTAATCCTTCAACGTAGGCATAGGGTCGAAACCGGGGCAATTGGGGCGAGGGCTACTCAGGAATGGGCAGGTCGCCCGCTCTGACAGCATCCATTTGACGCAGCCGGACCAAGTACCCTCTCCAGCAAGTCCAAGCCGTGGCGCCTGCCAGCGCCAATTCAACGAGGGCGATGGGACCCAGGCCGGGTCCCGTTCCGATCAATTGCAGAACGGCGGCAACAATCACCGTGATGACCATCCCGGCGAGCAGCAGGCCATAGAGAATCCACCAGAACACCAGTTCCCAGTCGCCTTTCACCCCCTTGCCCACAACCAGACGGATGGGTCGCCAGGCGCTGCCGTACACTACGCCCTGCATTCCAGCTACCGCCAGCAGGGTAAGCGTGACCAGCAGGGGCAGGCCGTGGCCCCACACCAGCGCCAGGATTGAGCCAGCAACGGCCAGCAGCACCGCCAGCGCAAGTCCGGCCGCGATCTGCACCAGGCCGGCATCGATCCGCCCGCGCAGTACCTCGCGAGAGCTGAGGGGGGTCATCAGCAAGAGGGCCAGCGTCTGCGCACTCCGGTCCCGCGTCCAGAACATGGCGGCGCGGGCATTGGTGACCAGCGCCACGACCAGGGCAATGTAGGCGTCCAGTAGCCAACCTGCCGGATGAAAGCTCCAGGAGAACTGCTGGGTGAAAAGCCAGGTGGCACCTAGCGGCACGAACAGCGCAATGAGGACGAGCATCCCGCCGCCCACAATCAGAGTCTTGCGAAGGGAGATGGATCGGGTGAGAACTCGGAGGTCCCGGATGAACATCGGGTCATCACGGCGCGCCTGCATCCAGGCCATCTCGCGGACGGAGGCGCCGTCCTCCACCCGCTGCTGTCCCTTCCGCATCGCGAAAGCTACGGCAGCGGCGTAGACCAGTACGATGCCTCGGACCCAAGGGTTCATCATTGGCCAGAAGGCACCGAGCACCACCACGAGGATCACGATCCCGGCTACCGAGCGGGCGATCTTGCCTCGTCGCTCTGCCTCATCGGTGACGAGCAGACTCGCGAGGGCGCTGAACCACGCCGCAGCCAGCCAGCACGCGCCGAGAACCATCCAGAAACCCCATTCCGGCACCCGGAGCGAGTAGAACGGGATGCCGCGCGACGGCGGCATAAAGATGCGGATCGACCCTGCGAAGAGCGCATAGCCCAGCGACCACGCCAGCAGCATCCGAACGGAAAGGTCCGGGTCTCGCAGCGCACCCCGCCCACCACCACTGGACCGGATCTTCTGCATTCGCTCCTGGAAGTCGGGCGGGAGCAGCAGAAGTACTACCAGCGCGCCCAAAGCCAGTACCGGGGGGAAGAGCACATAACGGGCTGCGGTCTCCGCCATTCCCGCCTGGTAGATCACCGCGAGAACATAGAACGGTAGGCCGACGCACCAGGTAGTGAGGATGCCCCAGACTGGAAACGCCAGCTTCAGCGCTAGCCAGCGAGCGGGCGGGAGCGGGAGCATCAACACGCCCATCAGTGTTCCCGCCCTCTGCTCCGCGCCAAAGAGACGGTCGCCCCCGTAGCCGGCGGTAATCGCGCAGAGAATGGTGTGGGCGATGCAGAGGAGGATAAGCGCGGGAGATTGCCTTGCCGGACCCCTTGAGGCCAACAGCAAGCCTAAGGCGAAGACCGCCGAGAGAACCAGGATGCAGCCCAGCCACCAGAGCTGCGCCGCGAACAAGCTGCGGCGATGCTGGCGTGCTTCCCGCAGGAAAAAGGGGTTCAACAGTGCGTCAAGCGTCAACCGAATGCCCCTCCGCCCGCCGGTTTCTCCAGACCGATCTATACTATCCTTCAGGATCGCATATCACGACCGAACAGCTTGATTCTCGGAGAGGAGTGAGATCACGGTGAACCTATTGTTACCCGACGGACTTGCGAATCGCGTGAGGCAGCAGGTTGAGGCGGGCAACTTCGCTTCAGAGGGTGAGGTGCTTTCCGAAGCAGTGGCGCTCCTTGAGGAACGGCTCTCCGAGCAAGAGGCACTTGAGCAACTCCTGGTTGCAGGGGTGCGGTCCTTGGATGCAGGCGAAGGGCGATCTCACTGGCATCTGGGAGTATCTGGCCGATTCGGAGTCACCAGAGGTCGCCGACTTGGTCCTTGACCGAATTCAATCAGGACGCCCTCCCACCAGCCGACCGCCTCATTCCGAAAGGCGCGGGGCTGGACGCGCACGGATAGCGTGGAGCTCACCGCCATCGCAAGGGCACCGCTAGCCGAAGAACGCCTGGCGATAGAAGTCGAGAGCGTTTCCGTAGTGCGCCGCCACGCCGCCCAGGTACCCCGCCAGGTAGCCGAAGATCACCCAACGGAGGAGTCGGAGGATGAGCCGAGGGTTGCGGGGCCGGTACCATTCCGCCAGAGCCAGGGCCGGCGCGAAGGTGAAGATCTTCGCTGCGATGAAGGCGCCTGGACCCATTTCCAGGAAGTAAGCCATCATCGGGTTGCCCTCCCGCGCGGAGCCCTGAGCAACCCAGTAAAGTGTGGTGAGGAGGTCCGCCATGCAGATGGCGCTCAGCCAGAGCGTCTCAGCGCTGACGTACCGCTTGAAGACCGAGGGGTGGTCACTGATCGGCAGAGGCGTGCCGTCCGTACGGTTGGTGAGAAGCGGGGTGGTTTGCATTACCGGAGTTCTGCCACCGTGTCGTGACCGGCGAACACCCACTCTCGTAGGATTTGCCTCACGTTCGAGGAGGGTCGGGAGCGGTGCTGAGCGCCATCATTAGGAGGACCGGCGCGGGAGCCGGAATGGTCGTGCCGTGTGGCACTCCTCGCACCCATTCCCCCAGGCATCGCGTTATACCTCTCGCATCCAGATCGGCGCGATCCCTTCGCACGCCGCCTCGCCCGACCCGTCTGACCCGCCTCCTATGCGCCAACTCTGGCATCAGTGGTTCCTGGACAACCCGTTCCTCATCTGGGACCTCCGCCGCCGCCTTCGGAAGGGTTATCTGTGGAAGGTTGCCCTGGGCGGGGTGGTACTGCCGTCCCTGATCCTGATCCTCTCCCTCGCGCTGCTTCAGTTCGGACCGGAGTGGCTACGCGCGTCGGTTGCGCGGAAGGAGGGCCTCGCCCTTTTCATCGTCCTCTCCTTCGTCCACGTTGCCGTGGCGATGACCTTCTCCTCTGGCTCCATGACCCTGATCGCCGAGGCGGCGGCGGATCGGCTCGACTTCCTTCGGCTCACCCCCAGGGGACGAAGGGAGCTGATGCTGCTGATGGGGCTGGGACGAGCGGTGATCCGCCTGGTACCGCTGATTCTGCCGCTTCCGCTTTATGGGTTGCTCCTCTCCTTTGGCAAGCTCCAACCGGAGGATGTGCTGGGACTCTACGTCCTGCTGAGCCTCTTCCTCTTCGCTCCGCCCAACACGCTGGAGATCACGTCCGCGCTGGGAACGCGGCACGGGATGGAAGCCGGGACCGGCAAGGCCGCCGGTGGGCAGGCGGCAGCCGGGATCACCACCGGCCTCGCTTGGCCGATCATGCTCCAGGTGATCCTCCACCTCGTGATCAAGCCGGTCATCGTGCCGCTGGCCCGGGTCTTCAGCAGCGGGTGGCAGGGAGCGGTGGGACCGGACCTGGGGGGATGGATGCCGCTGGCGCTTCTTGCTGCGTTGGCTCGGATTGTGGGATCGCCGCAGACCTTCTTCCACGGACACCTTGCGCCGTTCCTACCCTTGCTGCTCTGCACCGCGCTGGCCCTCTGGGTTCGGGTGCTGGTGGGGGCGGAACTCTGGAGCCGGGAGTGCCGCGTGGTGCCGCAGGGCGTGGGGCGGGTGGATGTGGCGCTTGCCCCGGAGACCGGACGACCGGAAGAGCGCCGGCTGGCGGACCGGGTTGCCGGGGTCAACACGCTCTTCGCCGCACTGATGCTCGCGGGCTTCTCCTGGCCGATCATTCAGCGGGGCGCGCTTGGGAAACTGGTTGGATCAACCACGCCGGAGGGGTCACTGGTGGGGTTGTTCGTGCTGTTCGGCGGCGGCTATGCCATCTACGCTTGGGAGCGCGCCTCCCGTAGCGGCGGCGTGGCGATCCACGGGCCGTTCGGTGCGCTCCGTATGGAGCTTACGGACTGGATTCGCGGCGTAGTGATGGGTGCGCTGGTCCTAGGGGCGGCAGGCCTGATCGGCGGGGTCATGCCCGGAGCGCGCGCGGTGGAAATCCTGGCGCGACTGCTGGCCGTGGGTGCGCTGGCGGTCTTCTTCGGCACCGCCTGGCAGGCTTTCGTCCGGCGTGCCGTGCCGGATGCCACCACCGAAGGGGAGTTCTCCAACGGCGGGGCCTGGCGGATTGGGGGGATGCTGCTCTGGGTCGCCGTCTATGCGGGGCCGCTGGCAGCACTTTCACTGGGCGGCAGCAAACTGGTGTGGCATGCGCTGGCCGGGTGGAGTCCCGTTTATGGCATTTTGGCGCTGGTTCCCGGAATCTGGCCATCGAAGGCACCGCTTCCACTTGCCGCCCAGCTCTTGATGCCCCTCATCGCAGGTGGGATCCTCTGGGTGCTGGCTCCCCGCTCGCAGCGTGCGCCTGTGGAAGCGCGTCCCCGCAGACAGGACCGCCTTGAACGATGGCTGGCTGCCCGCGCAGACCAGTTCGATAACCCGTTCGTGACCCTGGCGCTGACCCGGATGGCACGAAAGCCGACGGGTTTCGGGGCGCAGGTCGGCCTCTCGGTTGGGTTCTACCTCACCGTCAGCATCGTGCTCGCCATCGCTTTGCTGAGCGGCTACAGCGGGCGCCGTGGGCTCTCCTTCACGGGAGTTCTTTTCCAGCCGACGCCCTTCGGCGAGATGACCGTTGGTGCTCTAGGAGCGTTGATCGGGGCGGGCGGCGGACTCCTTATGCTGGTGCAGTTCTGGCCGACCGCCATCGTCACGCAGGTGCAGGCTGAGCACCTGAAGGCGCGCACCCAGGGCCGTATTCCGTTCCTCTACCTCACCGGTATCTCCGATGAGAGCGCCGTGAAGGGCGTGATCGGGACGGGGATGATCGCGGGGGCACCGTTCCTAATCGGCTTTGCAATAACCAGCCTGATCTGGTTGATTGCCGCGATTGCGCTGGAGGCACATCCGGCCTGGTCGCTCTTCTGGCTACTGGGACTCGTCGCCGCGATTCTGCAGGGTCTAAGTCAGGGACTGCGTACCTTCGAGCTTTGGCGGCTCGAACGCAAACTGCGCGAGAAGTTCTGGACCGGATTGACCCAGGTCGTGAGCTTCCTTGCATGGATGGGGCTGATCCCGTTGATGGTGTTCCTCGCGATGACCCAGAAGGTTCGCGTCGACCATCTGATCCTGGGATATGCCTCACTGCAACTGGCGGCAACCCTCTACGCGCTGATCCGGCTGAAGTCGACCTTTAAGCGGGCTGTAGGAGCCGTTCACGCCAGTCGCCACGAAGCCGACCTGGAGCGTGTTTCCTGAGGGTTCCAGCGATCGTTTCGTCTAACTCCAGCGGATAAGGCTGTCGATCTTCTCGCGATGCGGCTCCGCGCCGGGCTCGTCCCCGTAGCCCAGGGCGATGAGGGCGGGCACCTCGACGTGGTCTGGCAGGCTGAGGAGCGCCTTCACCTCGCTGGGGTTGAAGCCCAGCATTGGGGAGGTAGCCACCCCGTGGGCTTCCGCAAGCAAGAGGAGGTAACCGAGGGCAATGTAGGCCTGTGACCGCCCCCAGGCCTCGCGCTCCGCCGGGGTGAGCTTGGCGAAGTAGGCCTCGATGCCGGTCCGCGTCTTTACGCGTGCATCCCCCACCACTTCTGGATGGATCAAGTCGTCCAGGCGTGCGAGGGAGTCCGCCATGTCGCTGTAGAGGACGATGATTGCAGGGGCGCTCTCCACCTGGGGTTGCCGGCACGCCTTCCCGTGAAGCCGCGCCTTCACCTCCGGATCCCGGACCACCACGAAGTGCCACGGCTGGAGGTTCCACGCTGAGGGAGCGCGACCCGCCAGTTCCAGCAAGCGACGGATCAGAGCGTCGTCCACCGGTCGGGATTCGTACTTCCGGATCGAGCGCCGATGGATGGCCGCTGCCGCGATCAGATCAGTGAGTACGTCGGGCATCGGCTATGCCGCCTCCGCGGACTGCATTGGTCGGATGATCTGCTCACTGAACCGCTCCATCTCCGCGATCTGGGGGCTGAATTGCAGCAGGAAGAGGTCGACTCCCGCCTCTTCGAACCGACGGACCTGGTCCCGCACCTGTGCCGGCGTGCCGATGATCCCGGTGCGGAGGCCCCGGTTGGAGACGGAGTACTCTTCAATTGACATCTGGTGCTCAAGCTGGGTGCCGGAGAGCCACTGCTGGTAGTTCTCGTAGCCGGCGGCGCTCTGCTTGACATCGGTGATGCGTGAGAGCTCCGCCTGCACCTCGTCCTCTGTGTCCCGCACGATGGCGTAGCCCGCCACACCGAACTTCATGGGCGGAAGGCCGAAGCGCTCCCGTCGTTCCTTGAGGTCGGCTACCTTCACCGCGATCCGCTCCGGGGGGTCACCGTGCATCAGGTAGGCGTCGCACTTCTGCGCGATCAGGTTTTTGGCAGCCTCCGACTCGCCGCCTGCGTAGAGCGTCGGACGCGGTTGGGAGACCGGCTTCGGCTCCAGGACGTTGTTGTCGACCCGGTAGTAATTGCCGGCGTATGAGAAACGGTTCTGCGACCAGACACCGTCCACCACATCGAGCCATTCCGACGTGCGAGCGTAGCGGTCGTCGTGCTGCTCGAAGTGAACTCCGTACATCTTCGCTTCGTCCGCCCACCAGGAGGAGACGACGTTGAGCGTCAGGCGTCCGCCGCTGATGTGGTCGATGTTCGCCGCCTGCTTCGCGAGGAGCGCCGGCTGGTGGAAGGTGGGCCGCACGGCGACCATCAGCTCCAGCTTCTCCGTCACCGCCGCAAGCGCCGCCGCCGTGGACCAGGCGTCGAGCGCCGGTGCCTCAACGCCTTTGATGTCGTTGAGGTTCAATTCCGCCAGCAGGGTGAGGTCGAAGCCCAGTTCCTCGCTGCGCTGCGCCAGGCGCTTGACGTAGGGCCATGTCGCGGACATGCCCTCGTCCTGGCCCTCGTTCTCCACGTTGCGGAGCCACCCGCCGAAAACCGGCATCCAGTATCCAAACCGCATGCGGTTCTCCTCTCGCGCCTCGCCTGCAGCGTTATCCTACACCTTGGCCGCTTCAGCAATGAGATAGTCGACGAAGTTGACGAACGGATCGAAGCCGATCACCTTGGGTGCGTCGGCCACGAAGTTGGAGAGCGCGTTGATGTCGTAGTAGTAGACCTGGCCGTCGCGGTCATCCATCACGTACTCGATGCCGCCGATCTCGATCTCGGAAGCGCGCAGGGTCCGCTCCACGGCTTCGATGATGGCGTCCGGCGGACGGTAGCCCTCCACCCGCAGGCCAGCCTTGGGTGCTTCGGCCGGGCAGGCCGAACCGAGCGCCTCCGGAGCTGGAGGAGCCGGCGCAGTGTCCAAGGAAACGCCCTCGCGGGTCTGGCAGATGTCCGCCGGGCAGAGGTCGAACGTCTCCCCCGTGGTATGGACGTTGATGGCGTAGAGAAAGCGGTAGTCGAGGGCTTCGACGCGGGTGATGTGGCCGCCACGCGCGGGGATGAACTCCTGCACCAGGCCCACACCGTCCAGGCCTAGGCTGAAGCGGCCAGCGCGGGCCGCTTCGGTCAGCTCCTCGAGTGCGTTGAATCGGACCACACCCGCCCCGCTCCCCCCGATGTTCGGCTTGACGACGATGGGGAAGCGCAGCCCCTCACTGGCGGCGGGGGCGTCCTCCGGCCGGTGGATCACCCGAGATTTGGGGTAGGGAAGGCCAAGCGACCGAAGTAAGGAGAGCTGCCGGGACTTGGAAATCTCATACCCATAGGCGACCGTTCCGTTGATCACGCGTTTCCCGGCAAGTTCCAGGTGGGCGAGGTAGTTGACCGTGTAGAGGATGCAGTCCGCGTGCCCCCGGTTGTAGGCGGAGGGACTCATCCGGTTCAACACCAGGGCCGCATCCTCATCGCTTCCCAGGGTCTCAGGCCAGAAGAAGTGCTCTGCGGCATTGACCTTCAGGTAGGGGGCACCACGACGGTCCAACTCCGCGAAGAGGCGGTCGAACCAGCGGGGATGCTCGTAGTAAACGGCGATGGGTCGTTGACTGTGCATGGGGTCGAATACTCGGCGATGAGGTGAGAACAGGAAAGTGTATCTCCCGTTGGGCGAGAGAGATCGATCTCCGCAGGTGTAACCGCACCTTGTAAGTCGGGAACCGAGTAGAAGCACATTTGCGGCGACGGACTCCTCTTCGCTTTCGTACCCGTCGTCATCCCACTATCGATCAGAGGGGCGGTCGTCCGGGGCGTGGTACCCGTCTCATTCGGGGATCCAGCTGTTACCGCCCTGGGCGTGGAATCGCCCCCCTTGCAGAGCTTGTGGCCGTGGGGTCGCTAACCCGGTGCGGGACGGGCGTGGCTGGACCCCCGCA
>JANPLG010000455.1:0-3423 GCA_031426395.1 Actinomycetes bacterium | reverse complement strand
TGCGGAATGACGCAGGCAATGATCTGCTGCCGCGCAAGGTGACGCACATCATAGGGGAGCGAAATCACCACCGCAGGACCGTTGCAACGCGGATAAGACGGTAGTGAACGCAGCCATCAGCGCGAAGGGAGACCCCAGATGAGCGAGCCAGAAGTCGACGCCACGAAGGTAGTGAAGTCAGAGGACGAGTGGAAGAAGTCGCTCAGCTTCGAGCAGTACCGCGTCTTGCGCCAGAAGGGCACGGAGCGCGCCTTCACCGGCGAGTACTGCAACTTCAAGGGAGAAGGCGATTACCACTGCGCCGGCTGCGGACAGCTCCTCTTCCGCTCCGGGACCAAGTTCGACTCCGGCTGCGGCTGGCCCAGCTTCTACGAGACCGCCGAACCCGGTGCGCTCGAGTTCATTGAGGACCGCGCCTACGGGATGCTCCGCACGGAGGTGGTCTGCAGCCGCTGCGGTGGCCACCAGGGCCACGTCTTCGAGGACGGTCCCAACCCCACCGGCCTGCGCTACTGCATCAACAGCGCCAGCATCAAGTTCGAACCCCAGGCTTCCGCTGACCCGACCGCCGAGGCGCCACCAGCCTGATCCTTCAGGAAGTCTCCGCTCGCCTCCAGGAATTTCCCCATGCCGGAACCGATCGCGCCTCCCGTTTGTCCCCGTAGGTCCAGATCCCAGACCCTCCACGACGAGGTCCGCGACGATCCCTACTTCTGGCTACGGGAGAAGGAGAACCCGGAAGTCCGCGCCCACCTGGAGGCTGAGAACGCCCACGCGGACTCCGGCCTCGCTCCCACCGCCGAACTTCAGGACCGGCTCTACACCGAGATGCTGGCCCGCATCCAGCAGACGGACGCCGAGGTCCCCTACCGCAAGGGCGACTGGCTCTACTACACCCGCACCGAGGCGGGTAGGCAGTATCCGGTCTACTGCCGCAAGCCGGCACCAACGGACACCGCAATAGAGGACGGTGCGGGCGAGCAGGTCTACCTCGATCTGAACCAGCTTGCGGAGGGGCAGCCCTTCCTGGCGCTCGGCCACCACGCCGTCAACGATGATGGCACCCTGCTCGCCTACTCCCTCGATACGACCGGCTTCCGGGAGTACCAGCTCTATATCCAGGACCTTTGCACGGGTGAGCTTCTGGCGGATCGGGTCGGCAGGATCGCGGGGGTTGCGTGGGCGGCGGGCGGCACCACGCTCTTCTACCTGACCGAAGACGAGGCGAAGCGCTCCTACCGCCTCTACCGCCACACCCTCGGCGAGGAGAGCACTGCGGACACCCTCGTCTTTGAGGAGGCCGATCCGCTCTTCCGGCTCACCCTCTTCCGGTCGCGCAGCGGAGCGTACGTCTTCATGACCAGCTCCAGCTTCACGGCGTCGGAGGTCCTCGCCATCTCGGCGGACCGTCCCGCTGAGGCGCGCGTCCTCCTTCCGCGCCAGGCCGACCATGAGTACTACGCGGACCATCACGGAGAGCATTTCTACCTGCGCACCAACGACCAGGGCCGTAACTTCCGCCTTGTCCGCGCACCCGTGGACCATCCCGAGCGCGATCATTGGGAGGAGGTCCTCCCCTATCGCCCCGCCGTGATGCTGGAAGAGATCGAACCATTCCAGGGCTTCCTCGTGGCCCTGGAGCGCGAGGACGGCCGGCCTCAGGCCAGGATCCTCGACGCGGCTACGGGAGAGCAGCACCGTCTCACCTTCCCGGACCCGGTCTACTCCGCCTCGCCGCAGGACAACCGAGAGTTCGCCACCCCCCGGTTCCGCTTCCGCTACCAGTCCTTCGCCACCCCGCCCTCGGTCTTTGACTACGACACCGTGAACCGGGAGTTGGCCCTCTTGAAGCGCCAGCCCGTCCTCGGCGACTTCGATCCAGAGAAGTACGTCTCACGTCGCGCCTATGCCACTGCAACGGATGGCGTCCGCATCCCGATCTCAATCGTGCAGCGCAAGGACCTTGGCGGGGGACCGCATCCGACGCTGCTCGTCGGCTACGGCTCTTATGGCTACCCCTACCCCATCACCTTCTCTTCCGACCGCCTCAGCCTTCTCGACCGAGGCATGGTCTTCGCGGTCGCGCACATCCGCGGCGGCGGCGAGATGGGCAAGCCGTGGCATGACGACGGCAAGATGGCCCGGAAGCAGAACACCTTCACGGACTTCATCGCCGTTGCGGAGCACCTAATTGCGGACGGTGTCACCTCCCCAGTGAAGCTCGCGATCACGGGCGGCAGCGCGGGCGGGCTGCTGATGGGCGCCGTGGTGAATCTGCGTCCGGAGCTCTTCGGAGCCGTGGTTTCCTATGTCCCATTCGTGGACGTCCTCAACACAATGCTGGACGACACCCTGCCCCTAACGGTGGCGGAGTACCTGGAGTGGGGCAATCCCAACGTGAAGGAGCATTACGAGCTGATGCGCGCCTACTGCCCCTACACCAACCTCCATGCCGGGGCGTATCCCGCCATGCTCATCCGCACCAGCCTGAATGACAGCCAGGTGATGTATTGGGAGCCGGCCAAGTACGTAGCGAAACTCCGCACCCTTAAGACGGACCCATCCCCCCTGCTCTTCAAGACCAACCTCGATGCCGGACACGGCGGCGCCTCCGGCCGTTACGACCGCCTCCGTGACCAGGCGCTCGATTACGCCTTCATCCTCACCCAGCTTGGCGTCGAGGCTGGTGTTGCCCCGACTTCCTGATGTCGAGACCCGCCTCTCCGGCCGCAGATCGAGCGCGCGCGAATGATTTCGCAGTACCACTTTCACAAGGCTGTCGGTAACTGCCGTCGTTTGAGGGTGTCCCACAGCGCAGCACCCACAAGAGTGCGAGACTTGAGTACGTTACGAAACGACCGGGGAGCGAGTAGAACGACCCATGCTGACCATTTACGGACGCGGAGCGCGCTACTGTGACGGGGTTTCCCGCCGTGGCTTCCTGAAAATCGGGGGTCTGGCGCTCGGCAGCGCTACCCTCATGGACATGGGGCAGATGCTCCGCGCCGAAGCAGCCACGGTGGCCGCCGGTGGTAAGAAGCTTTCGCACAAGGCGGTCATCCACATCTTCCTCGCGGGCGGTCCTCCCCATCAGGATCTCTGGGACCTCAAGATGGACGCCCCGGCGGACATCCGCGGGGAGATGAAGCCGATTGCCACCAACGTCAACGGCATTCAGATCTGCGAGGTCTTCCCCCAGCTTGCCAAGGTGATGGACAAATGCGCCATCATTCGGTCCGTGGTCGGCAACAGCGGCGATCATGACGGCTACCAGTGCCTCTCCGGCTGGTCGCGGCGGGACCTCAGCGGGCAGGGTGGCTATCCGGCCCTCGGCTCGGTCAGAGGCGGTTGAGGCTGTGCAGAACGATCGTTGTTTGTTAAGTACCGAAGCGGTGTCTGACCTGCGACGGCATCGGCGGGCGC
>JANPLG010000454.1:0-10701 GCA_031426395.1 Actinomycetes bacterium | reverse complement strand
CCGACTGTCCGGCGATCCGGCGATCCCGTCGGGCAGGTCAATGATCCGACCCCCAACTTCTTTCCAAACCTGGCGAACGGCGCCAGGTGAAACTTCGTGGAGAAACAACCCAAAAGAATCCGCAGAGGTTAGGAACCGCGAGTCTGCGGACCAAACGGCCCTTGCACCTACTACCCAAGTCGGTAGTCGAGTGAGGATGCCTGGCTCCTCGCTCGTCCATACGTACGAGCCACCCTTCGTTGTCGAAGACAGGCATATCCGCTTGCAGTCTGGACTGATGGCGGCATGTGCGAGGTTGCCCAGGGATGCAAACTGCCTGACCTTACGTCCTTGTATCCCGATGGGAGAGTTGGCGAGGCGGTTGTTCCACAGCAACCCACCACCGCCGAGTAGACCCAGAAGCAAGCAGAGGAAGCCGACCGACTTCGAGGGAGAACCCCTATGGGCATGTGACTCACCGGTCATTCCATTCTGGGGCCAAACTGCCAAGGATCCCTCCGGATGCAGACCGGCACTCGCGGATGCGGCGCATCGCATAACAGCGTTCGACGGCGCGCGCCTCAAAGCCTTGGTCCGTGTGGATGAGTGCCCGCCAGAGTGGCTGGCGAACGCTATGGGGCGTCATCCAGCGTTGACTTCCTATAAGTTTGCAAGGCCAGAAAACCGATCGGCCTCCCCTGGTGGGGAGGCCGTTTTCGTGCCTGCATGGCTTGCCGAGAGCCGGGATCGAACCGGCGACACACGGATTTTCAGTCCGTTGCTCTACCGACTGAGCTACCTCGGCGAGGTCCGCGCCGGGTGACCGGCTGAACGTGTTGGATTATAGGAAACCGACCCCTGCCCGTCAAGCATTCGCGTGGGTCGGGAGCCATCGCGTGCCGCTCTAGAGGAAGCGTCGCGCCCGTTGGAGGCGTGGCCGCCACTCCCCTTCGTTCAGGCTGTTGATCCGGACATTCCGGCTGCCCAGCGCGTGGATGAACCGGTGGCTGCTCACCATCATCCCCACGTGGGTGATGCGACCCGGATCGTCGGGACCCGCCTGGGACGGATCGCGGCTGAAGAAGACCAGATCGGCGGGCCGCAGCGAGCCTGCTGGGTCAATGCTCTCGCCCTGAGTCGACTGCACGTCAGCGTCGCGCAGCAGGTGGATGCCGTGGAGCCGCATGACCAGTTGCACGAAGCCGGAGCAGTCCAGGCCCGCGGGGCTGCAGCCGCCCCACAGATACGGAACCCCCAGGAACCGACGCGCGGTGCGGCAGATGGCGCTGGCGTGGGCCGGACGCAGCGGCTCCCGCTCCACCTCGATCACCCGGTGCGACTCCACCCAACCATGCCGTCCATCCGGAAGGAGCAGCTCCACCCATCCCTCGCAGCCGCCCTGGATCGGGAGGCGTGTCCCAATGGGAACGTAGGCGAGCGGTGCCAGGCGGGAGTCCGGTCGGCCCCGAAGGTTGACCCACAGGTCCTCGATCTCCGCCTGCGGCCCGTCCCAGCCCTCGGCCGGCAGCGCAAGCGTCTCCTGCGCCACCCATCCTTCGTAGCCGTCCGGGGTGCGGATGCGGCGCCACGGGTCGTGCGCGTCCACCACGGTCACCTCCTGCCCCAGCAGCGCCTGCGACACCTGCTCCGAGAGCGCGTCCGGATCGCTATGCATCGGCGTGACCGGCACCTGGACCCTGCGGGCGGTCACGGCTGCCTGGACCGAAGAGAGGAGCTTCGAGAGCGGCGACGGTGCGTCCATAGGAGGAAGATCAGCACTCCGGCCGCCGCCCCCGCCGAGTCGAGGCATACGTCGGCGGCGGTACCAGTGCGGGACGGGGAGAATGATTGGTGGAATTCATCGATGGCCGACCACGCGACGGCGGCCCCCCACGGTAGGACTGCCTGGCGTTGGCTCAGCGTTCCCGTGAGGCCACGGACAGCGCGGGCGTTCATCGCCCCCAGAAGAGCATACCCCCAGAAGTGGCCTCCCTTCCGGAAAGTGAAGTTCAGGGTGTCGAACACCGCTGCCGGAAGGCTTGCCGCCCACCCGGGCGAGAGCCACATGAGGAACTGCTCCAACGCCGACCGCGTCTCCGTCCCGGCGGCCCGCCCCGTCCCCAACCAGAGCGTGGCCGCCATGAACAGCAACGGCGGTCCAATCCAAAAGATCATCCAGGCCACGCGGACGAGTAACGATCTGCCGGCGCGCTGGTCTGCGGCCACTGCTTCCTCGTCCCCGTTCCGCGTCACGCTAGCACTTCGTCAACACAGAAGAGTGCTTTTCCGACGGAATGGGGGAATGGGAGAGAGGGTGAATGGGAGAGGCTCCGGCCGTGATGTCCCCCACTCCCCCATTCGCCCACTCTCCCTTTCAATTTGTCAGAACATCCCTGACACACGGCTAGATCCCAAGCTGGGCGAAGGTGTGCTCCAGGTTCTTCAGGTGGTACTGGATATCGAAAAGGCGCTCAATCTCCTCCGCCGAGAGCAGCTTCAGCACCTCCTCGCTGGTGCGGACGGCGCTGCGGAAGTCGCCTCCCTGCCACGCCTGGAGCGCCAGGGACTGCGCCAGCTTGTAGGCGTCCTCCCGGCCAACCCCCTTCTCCGCCAGCGCCAGCATGAGCTGTTGGCTGAAGATGAGGCCGCGCATCTTCTCCAGGTTCGCCCGCATGGTGTCCGGGTAGACGGAGAGGTCGCGGACGATGCGGGTGAAGGTGTGGAGCTGGTAGTGCACCAGCGTGGTGCTATCCGGGATGATGACGCGCTCCACGGAGGAGTTGGCGAGGTCCCGCTCGTGCCAGGTCACCACGTTCTCCAGCGCCGGGATCACGTTGCCGCGAACCACCCGCGCGAGGCCGGAGAGCTGTTCGCTGACCCACGGGTTCCGCTTGTGCGGCATGGCGGAGGAACCCTTCTGCCCCGGCGCGAAGCCCTCTTCTACCTCGCGGATCTCGGTCCGCTGAAGGTTGCGGATCTCCGTGGCGTACTTCTCCACGGAAGCGGAGAGGAGCGCCAGGGTCAGCAGCACCTCGGCGTGGCGGTCGCGCTGCAGGATCTGGGTCGAGGCCGGAGCCGGCTGAAGGCCGAGCTTGGCGCAGACGAGGCCCTCCACTTCCACCGGGATGTTGGCGTGGGTGCCGACCGCTCCGGAAACCTTGCCCCAGGCGATGTTCTCCTTGGCACGGAGCACGCGCTCACGGTTGCGCATGAACTCCGCCAGCCAGACCGCCAACTTGAACCCGAGGGTAATGGGCTCCGCGTGGATGCCGTGGGTGCGGCCCATCATCACCGTCCACTTGTGCTCCCGCGCGCGCTCCCGGATCACTTCGATCAGGCCGTCGAGCTTCTCCAGGATCATGTCCAGGGCCTGGACCATCTGCATGGAGAGCGCCGGGTCTTCGACATCATACGAGGTGATGCCGTAGTGGAAGTAGCGTCCCTCATCACCGAGGTTCTCCAGCACGGCGCCCACGAAGCCGAGCAGGTCGTGACGGGTGGTCTTCTCGATCTCCAGGGCGCGGTCGAGGGAGAACTTCGCGTCCCGGAGGATGGTGTCCGCGTCCGCGCGCGGGATCCGTCCGACCTCCGCCTGCGCATCCACCACGGCCAGCTCGACCTTGAGCCAGGTGTCGTACTTGTTCTGGAGGGACCAAAGCGCCCGCATCTCGGGCAGAGCATACCGATCAATCATGGGTGGATAGGTTCCGGTGAATGCGGCTAATGGGATCGAATTGCAAACTGCAAATTGAAAAATGCAAATTGCAAATTGAGGCCGGTCAAGGGCACAGCGCCTCGAATTCGTTGACGGCGCGGCGGATCACGTCGAGGCTGCCGCGGCAGAAGTCGATGCTCCGCGTGTCAATGCCGAAGCGCGCTCCAAGCGTGGCGGCGGCGGCGAGGCCGGTTGAGGAAAGAAGGTCGTCGTACGCGGCGTGGAAGCCGTCGGGCTGAACGCGGTAGCGTTCGTAGAGCCCCAGGCCGAAGAGCAGCCCGAAGGTGTACGGGTAGTTGTAGAAGGTCGGGCCGTAGTAATGCCCCTTCACCGCCCACATGTAAGGATGCAGCTTGTCCGAATCCAGTCCGTCCCCGTAGGTCTGGCGCTGCGCATCGAGCATGAGGTCGCTGAACTCCTTCGCAGAGAGCTCCCGCTGGCCCCTCCGCTCGAAGACGCCCTTCTCAAAGAGGAACCGGGAATGGATATCGACCACGATCTGGCAGTCCCGCTGGAGGGAAGCTTCCAGTATCGCCAGCCTCTCTCCATCCGAGGCTTCCCGGAGCGCGGCCTCGGTGATGAGCGTCTCGCAGAAGATGCTGGCCGTCTCCGCGAGGGTGCTGGGCGTGTGGCGCTGAAGCGGCAGGCGGTCCTTCAGGCAAAGGTTGTGGTAGGCGTGGCCCAACTCATGTGCCAGGGTGCTGACACTGCTGAACGAGCCGTCGTGGTTGAGCAGGACACGGCTCTCGCCCGGCCGGATGCTGGCGCAAAAGGCACCGTCGACTTTGCCGGCGTGGGAAGGCCAGTCAATCCATTTCTCCGTCACCGTGCGGCGGGCGAAATCGGCGAGACGATCCGAGTACTCGCGGAAGCCGCCTTCCACGTACTCGGCAGCGCGCTCCCATGGGTAGCTGCTGGTGAGGTCGCCGACCGGAGCGAAGAGGTCCGCCCACGCCAGCTTCTCGCCGCCCAGCAAACGGGCCTTGGCACGGAGGTAGCGGCGGAAGTCCGGGAACGACTCCACACACGCCGCCTGCATCGCCTCTAGGGTCGCCCGGTCGATGCTGTTGCTGACGAGGGTCGGCTCCACGTCATCCGACCAGCGGCGGCGGTCACGCAGCGTGCGCTGGAACCCCTTGATCCCGTTGAGGGCGGCCGCCAGCGGCACTTCCATGCCCTTCCACGCCTGCAGCTCGGCTTCATAGGCGGTGCGGCGGGTCTCGGCGTCGGGACTGTTCGCCAGGCCGCGCACCTCGCTCATCGCCAGCACCTTCTGCTCACCGTCCAACGTGATCGCGACCGTAAGGAGGGAAGTCATGTCGTTGTGGAGCCGCGCCCAGCCGCTGAGGCCGGTCGGCGCCAGCGCGATGGCCAGTTCTTCCTCCGCAGGCGACATCTGGTGCCCAGCGCGGATCGCCGCCTGGCGAACGACGAACTCATGCTCGCGGGCGACGGCACTGGCCGCAAGGAGCGACTCCACATCCATGCTGCCGACCCACGCCACGAACCGCGCCTCATACTGGCCGAGCGGGATGACGACGACCCGAAACTCCGAGATGAGCGACTGCGCCAGGTCATGCGCCGCGTTGGTGGCCACGAACATCCGCACGTAACTGCCGACGGTAGAGCAGAGCTCCGAGAGCCGGTTCAGCGAGGCAATCACCTCCTCAAAGGCGGTGACGTCCTCCGGCTGGACGGTAGACGTCTCCCGCCGCCGCACCGCATGCCGGTCGAACAGGGGACCCAGCTCATCAATCCCGCTCTTCGCCTTCGCAAAGGCCGCCTTGAACTCCGGCGAGTCCAGGGACGGGAAGACGGTGGACATATCCCATTCGGGCATTTCGGCCATGGCGTTATCTCCGGCCCAATCAAGGGCCTAACTTGGCTAACCAAGTGTCATGATCTGCGCCTCGCTCACCTTGATATCACGGCGAACGTGGCTTACTGATACCGCAGTCAACGGACCCGTATCGGGGACGAGGCGCCCCGGGAGGGCGAGGCTCCCGCCGAGCCGCAACCGAAGGCACCAACCTCAGAATTCTGGTCCGACCATCAAAGTTCAACCCGAAAGCGCACATTGACCCCGGACCCGATGGGCGATGTCCCGCCGGCATTGCGCTCCCTCGAACAGGATCCGCTCCACACCAGCGTAGGCGCGGGAAATCGCTTCTGCAAAGTCTTGTCCCTGGCCGGTGACGTTGAGGACTCTGCCGCCGGCGGTGACCACCTGTCCGTCTCGCGCGGCGGTTCCCGCGTGGAACACGGTCACCCCTTCTAAAGATGCCGCATCCGCCAGACCAGTGATGGGGACGCCGGTGGCGTAGTCGCCGGGGTAGCCGCTGCTCGCGAGGACCACGCTTACCGCGGCGCCGGAGTGCCAGGAAACTTCCACGCCGGAGAGATCGCCGTTGGCCGCGCCGAGGAGCAGTTCCAGCAGGTCGCTCTCCAGCAGCGGCAGGACGACCTGCGTCTCCGGGTCACCGAAGCGGCAGTTGAATTCGATCACCTTCATTCCCGCCGGGGTGAGCATGACGCCGGCGTAGAGGCAGCCCTGAAACGGAGTGCCATCCGCCGCCATCGCGCGAAGGGTCGGATGGACGATGGTCGCCAGCGCCTCATCGTAGAGGGCCGGGGTGATGAGGGGGGCGGGGGCATAGGCACCCATGCCGCCGGTATTAGGACCGAGGTCGCCTTCCAGAGCGCGCTTGTGGTCCTGGGCTGGCAGCAAGGGAACCATGCGCTCCCCATCGGTGATGATGAGGAGGCTCGCTTCCGGCCCGGTGAGCAGCTCCTCAATGACAATCTCGCTGCCGGCCTGACCGAAGACGCCTTCCAGCAGCATCTCGCGAGCCGATTGCCGCGCCTCGTCCAGGGTGTCGCAGACGATGGCGCCCTTGCCGGCCGCCAGCCCGCTCGCCTTGACGACCGCGCCCGTCGCTCCATCCGCCGCCATCTGGTTGAGGTAGGCGTCGGCTTCGGCGAAGTCGGTGAAGCGCCCGAAGGCCGGCTGGGGAACTCCCGCCCGCGTCATCAATTCCCGCGCATACGCCTTGCTGCTTTCGATCCGGGCAGCGGCGGCGCTTGGGCCGAAGGTCGGAATGTCGGCGGCGCGGAGACGGTCGGCCAATCCTGCGGCCAGCGGCGCCTCCGGCCCGACGACCGCCAGCCCAACCTTCATCTCCACGGCGTAGCGCGTGAGCCCATCCAGATCAGAGACAGGGATGGGAGCGCACAGGGCCACTTCAGCGATCCCGGCGTTCCCCGGCGCAGCAAGGAGCCGACCGCACAGCGGCGACTGCCGCAGCTTCCACGAGAGGGCGTGCTCCCGCCCTCCGCTCCCGATGACCAGGACATCCAACGGACCCATGCAACTCCCCAGGATTCGAAGTGTGAGGCTTCCCGCAGCCAACGGGACAACCAGAGGCAGGTTTATCTCAGCAGCCCCCTGAGGAGCGCGGGCGTCCCGCCCGCACCCACCACTGGGTAACGGGATCGATCCTGCCCCCAGGCAATTCCCAATCTTCAGGGGAGGTCACGCAGCAATGGCTTCCCCCCAAGCGCGGGAAGTTCGACAAACTGACCATCCAGCCAGTAGCTGCGCTGGTAAGGTGCATAGAAGACCGTCTCACCGTCCCCCTGGCGGCGTCGGACCTCCCGCGCACTAAGGAGGTAGACGAACCCGGTCCTTCCGACCTGCGCTGATCCGGCGGCGTTCTCCACGCGGGCCAGCCATGCACCACTGATGACGACACCAGGACCACGTTTCTCCCGGGCGGCGGCAAGAAGCCGCTGTGTGTTCCGACCCCAGCGTTGCCGGCGCTCCGTCTCACGCTGCGCGGGGCCCTTCAGCGCCTGCCAGACTGCATCGCTCGCCTTGGGATCGGTCCGAAGGTAGAGGGCAAACGGGGAGATGCAAAGGGCAAGGCAGAGCGCCCCGTGACGCGGCTGCGGGACACGCGTGGAAATGAAGAGGAGCACCCACGGCACCAGTGGGATGAGGTATCCAGCCTCATAGGGAAGGCGGAGGTAGGCCCAACCATAAAGGGCAAGCACGATGCCCGCAGCGGCTGAGAGACACCATGGCGGAACGGGTCCCGGCACACACGCGGAGCGAGCCGCCAGAACGAGGCCGATGGCCACGGACAGCAGCCCCATCGTTCCCCAGACCTCGTGCGTCGCCCGGACCATGATGTCGCCCCAGGGGGGATAGCCGCTGTCGTAATACATGAAGAAGCCGCGGCCGTGCGTGAGGACCACCGGCACAAAGCAAGCAGCGCCGATTAGGCCAGCGGCTGCGGCGAAGCTGGCGAGACTTCGCCATCGGTGCTTTCCAACTCCTGCGCACAGGAGCAGGGCAAGCGGTAGCAGCATCGCGCCGGTGGTGATCCGGCACCCTATCGCCAGTCCGAGAGCCACTCCCGCGAGGACGGGCTGACGCCGCAGCACCTGCCAGAGCGCGGCCATCGTGCCGGCCAGGGCCCAGACATAATCCATCGCCACTACGGAGTTGATGAAGACGACCGGCGTGAACGCCATCGCGAGCGCCCACCAACTCCAGTTCCGAACCCCAAGGGTGCGCAGGGCCAATCCAAAGCAAAGCGTTGCAACCACACTCGCAACGGTCGTTGCACCATTCAGGGCAAGCGGGCCGCCCTGCCAGAGGAGCGCGGACACCCCCTCGTGAACGGGGTAACCGGGTAGCCGCGAGGCCGTGTACCGACCGCTCTCCGCAATTGCGCGCGCGGTGTTGGCGAGCAGCCAGGCATCACTGTCGCTGCCGTAGCCGGGGAGCAGGAACGGTAGCCTGGAGAACAGCGTGACCAGGGCCAGCCAGAGCAGGCTTCTTCCCATACCGTCAACCGGGGCCGACACCGCCGACTGCGGTGCCGACGGTTCCGCTGCATTCCGAGCGTGGGACGTGTCCATTCAGAAGCGGGGGTGAGCGTGGAGCGAGTTGCCGAGGTTGACGCGAAGCTGACGCGCGTTCGAGAGTGGCTGGCGGCGCAGGACGCGGACGGTCTATTGTTCGCCACCCACGGCGGGTTTGCCTGGATTACCGGCGGCGGGCACAACCACGTCAACGTCGCCACGGAGCGAGGGTCCGGCGGTGTGCTGGTCACCCGTGATGGCGTCGTCCTGCTGGCGGACAACATTGAGCGGGCGCGCTTGCTGGAAGAAGAGCTCGTTGGGATTGACTGGCCCGCTGCGGAGTTCCCCTGGTGGACGGGAAGCGTTGCGGAAGCGGCTCTCAAGCGGGTGCCTAAGGAGCGACTGATCTCGGACATCCCCGTCCCGGGAGCAAGGCCGCTGGGCGCTGCCGAGGCGGTGAAGCTCCGCAATCCGCTGATGCCAGTGGAGATCGAGCGGTACCGGGTTCTGGGAGAGCAGGTTGGCGTGGTGCTCACGCACGTGGCGTTCCACTGTCGGCCGGGGCTTTCGGAGCATCAGCTGGCGGGGATGCTGGCGGGCGGCCTGATGGACTGGGGCATCGTGCCAGCCGTCACCCTCGTGGCCGTGGATGAGCGCGTCCACACGCGCCGCCACCCGATTCCGACCGCCCGCCGTCTTGAGCGTTACGCGATGCTGGTCGTGACCGCCCGGCGGCACGGCCTGCACCTCTCCGCAACCCGCCTGGTGCACTTCGGTCCCGTCCCGGCCGACCTGCTGGAGCGCTCCCGCGCCTGCGCCCAGGTGGATGCCGCCTACCTCGCCGCAACCCGCCCCGGTGCCGGACTGGCCGACGTCTTCGCGGCGGGTCAGGCGGCGTACGCTGCTGCAGGCTACCCCGGCGAATGGGAGCGCCACCACCAGGGTGGCCCGACCGGCTACGCAGGGCGCGACCTCAAGGGTTCCCCTTTCGTGAAAGGCACCGTGGAAATGGCCCAGGCGTTTGCATGGAATCCCAGCATCACCGGTGTGAAGAGCGAGGACACGGTGCTGGTCACGCCGGAGGGGATTGAGCTGCTCTCCCCCACCCCGGACCTGCCGTTGCAGGCCGTCGAGGCAGGGGAGCAAGTCTTCCACCGACCGGCAATCCTGGAGCGCTGATCGAGCCAGTCAACGCGCCACCTCACCGCTCTTCAGGGAGTTCGGGGCGTCCATCCGTCTGATCCGCGCTGATCCGTTCCATCCGCGCAGATCCGCGTTCTATGTCCCCAGCCAACAACCGCCATCTACCGCGCAAGGCGGTCGCCCAGCGCAATGCCAAGACCCACCGCCACTATCCCCAGCACCACGCTGCCCACGGCATAGGCCAACCCCTTCACCCACGCCTGCGTTTCGAACAAGCGGTGGCACTCCAAGGCGAAAGTGGAAAAGGTAGTGTAAGCGCCCAGGAATCCAACCCCTGCGAAGAGGCGCAAGTTCTCAGCCAGCGCACCTTCCGCGCGTCGGGCGAGCCACCCGTAGAGGATGCCGAGGGCCAATGAGCCGGTGAGGTTGACCGCCAGCGTGCCCCAAGGAAGTCCGGCAGCCGTCAAGCGGGTTGCAAGCAGGCTCACGCCGTAGCGGGCGTTCGCCCCTAGCACCCCGCCCAGGCTCACCCACATCACTGGCGCAAGTTTCGCCTGCCATTCACTCATGCTTGGTGTCCCTTGACTGGCCAATTGTCAGCGATGTCTGAGCAGTCCCCATTTTCTGGGGCGAGTAGCTTGTTCAGCCACAAGCATACCCTCGCCCAACTGGAGGCAACGGGCTTGATTGATCTCACTACGAGCCGCAGCGGCCGGTAGAGTGGCCCTTTCAGTTACGCGAGGCCGTTCCGAAGCGGAGAGTGTTATCCAATTCACGGTATCTTGGGGCTTGACGGGCTGACTTGAAACTTGGTCATTACGTCAGCGCTTGCAGATCGGCGGAAAAATGGGGACTGCTCAGTGCGATGTTCGGAAACTGCGAATGCGACATCGAGGGAAAGGGGGCGAAAGGGGAGAGGACGACATCCCCACTCACCCACTCACCCACTCACCCACTCACCCACTCACCCACTCACCCACTCCGTCGGATGATGC
>JANPLG010000453.1:0-10304 GCA_031426395.1 Actinomycetes bacterium | reverse complement strand
TCAGACGTTCTCCCTGGAGGGATGGAGGCCAAGCCTTTTGAGCGGGCGCGGTGCCGTCCCGGTTTGGTCCTCGCCATTGCCACCACTCCCCGGAAGTGCCGGGCTTCTCGGCGGCTTGGGCGCTGGCAATCAGAAGCAATAGTGACGCGGTGAGGGTGAATGAGCGGAGAACGCGGGGCATGGATGAAAGCTCCTGGGACGAGGGGTCCGAAGGCAGCCTATCCAGCAATACGGCACGCCGTGACAATCCGGGAGGACTTTGTGCACGTGGCACAGGTCGTTGGGAGCAGAGCTACTGCGTTGGTGCTGAAGTGTGGTTTCTCGGCACCGTCATCCGCCACCGTGTGAGCCGCATCCTTCGAAAGATGCAGTTGCATCGCCACACCGTTCGTCAATCTGCAAATCGGAGAGCAGCAAGCCGCCGCATTGCCGGCCGTCACAGGTGGAAGCCGACCCCAAGGACGCGATCCCACATGCCGCGCGTGATGCGCCGGTAGTCGGAGACGACGCCATACGTGGCGAAGTGGTCGCAGACGTTGCCGATGTCGCGGAGGAGCAGGTCGTAGCCATTGCGGTTGAGGCGCGGGTCGGTGGCCTGCGGGAAGTCGATGATGACGGCCCGCTCCTGGTGGAAGAGGATGTTGTAGGCGGAGAGGTCGCCGTGAACGATGTTCTCCGCAAGGATCAGCTCGATCTGATCCATGAGATCCCGGAAAATCGGGACCGCGTCGCGGCGATCCAGCACCACGTCCACCATGGGCGCGGCAGCATGGTGATCATCGCCGAGCCACTCCAGGAGCAGAGCGCTCTCGGACGCGGCCAGCGCTTCCGGGACCGCGGCACCTGCGGCATGAAGCCGCTGCAGCGTCGCGTGCTCGTGATTCAGCCAACTGGAGAAGAGGAACTCCTTGCCGAACTTGGTCTTCTTCTCCGCGGCGCGGCGGGTGCGGCCGTTCAGGATGACCCGGTCTTCCCGATACATGGCGTCATTCTGAAAGCCGCGACCAGACCGGGCACGGTACACCTTGGCCGCCGCCAACCCGCCGCCACGCGACTCGGAGAGGCGGCACCGGTAGACCGTCGCTTCCTTTCCACTCTTCACCACGCTCATCACTTCCGTGATGATCTCATCTTCAAGGAACGGCGCGAGGGCTTCCGCCACGGCCGCAGGGGTCTTCTTCACTTCAGGGTCCTCAGTGAGGGTTCGGGGTTCAGGGGGTTCAGGGTTCGGGGTTCGGGGTTCAGTCTCTGGCTGGAGTTTGTCTTGAGATTGATGTCGGAAGTCAATGTTTCCGATTGCCCTCGTACCCAAGTCGCAGCCACACACCGCAGACTGGACCCTGAACCGGTTCAGGCAGGCAATTCTCTGACCGTCATCCTACCTTTTATCCGGCGAGTCCGTATTCATTATCCCTTGGCCCGCAGCCCCCACGCGTTCTTGAGCGCACGGTAGCTCAACTGCGGATCTCGGATTGCGGATTCGCAAGCAGGGTAACTGGAGAAAAGAGGATGCCCCATCTCTCCATCTCTCCATCTCACCCTCTCACCCTCTCGATCAGGCGGCGTGCCAGGCGTCCCACTGCTTGCGGATCTGACGCACGTGGTAAGCCACGTTCGCTGAGCTGCATCCGAGCAGGGTGCCTGCCTCCCGCCAGGTGAGGCCAGCCATGAGGAGACGGGCCACCTGCTTCTGGGTCGGGTTCAGGCGGGTGAGGAAGTAGGAGACGTCCACGCCGGCGACAACCGCATCTGCGGAGTGGGACGGCGCGGGGTGCGCCTCCAGCACCTCCGGATCCAGGGCGGCGCAACGACGCAGTCGGGCCCGTTTGACGGCATCCAGTAGCCGCCAACGCGCCCTTCGCACCAGGTAGTGCTCTGGCACACCGATGCGGACATCGACCGTCGGCACCGCTTCCAGGAGTCCGAGCCACGCCTCTTGAAGGAGGTCGTCTGGGTCCTCGCCGCAGCGGCGGGCGTAGTAGGCGGCCATCCGCTCCAGGCGGGGCCTCAGGGAATCGACCACGCAGCGGGTGGCCACTCGGTCGCCCGTACGGGCACGGGTCAGCAAACAGGCAGTCAAAACAGGATGCTCCAGAAACGCACAACAGGTCGCGGACGCACGCGCCCACGACCCGGAGTCGCTCCCGGTCACCCTGATGAGGGGACAAATCCCCAGCGGAACCCTCGCGGAGAGGCGGGGGAACTACGGCTGGTGGAGGAGCGAGGCGGAATCGCGCGGCGCGCTGATGGCTTGGGGGGTGGGCACAATCACGCTACTCATCACGATCTCCTCCTCGCGTCACAGCCCGACGGACATCCAGGGGCATCCGCCGCAGCTCAGTTGAGAGACTTGCCGGACGGACGGAGTGCCGGGCAAGTACTTCGCAGCTTCTATCGCCTGAGAGGATACAGGCGCTAAAGGGTCCTTGGAAACTTTTTTTGGATCGCTGCTCCAATGCCGCTCAGATTGACTGGCCTCAGATGCCCCTCCCCTTCACGGTGAGGGACTTGGAATTGGGCTTCGCATTCGTGGTGAACTTCAGCGTCGCCTGCTTCTGGGCGGTGGTGGTCGGGGTGAAGGTGACGGTTGCGGTCACGGCGTTCTCCGCACCTGGTTTGAGGCAGACTTCCCTGAGCAAGCCGCTGAGTGCGAAGGGAGCGCGGAGCGTGCCGGGTTTCACGGCAAGAGGATCGCGGCCGGTGTTCTCCAGACGCAGCGTCACGTTCGCCGTCTGGCCCACCGTTGTGTTCGCGAATGCAAGAGTAGCGCCGGGGGTCAGCTTCAGCTTGCCTTTGGAAGTGGTGAGACGCTTGCAGACCTCAAGCGCGCCGTCGAAGGTGGCCGGCTGGCCATCCGGGTTCTGCACGGTCAGTGAACGGACTCCTGGGGCGGCGCTCTGGGCCACGTCGAAGCGGACGCGGAGGGTGCCGGCCGATTCCTGCGCCACGCGCACATTCGTGATTCCGGAACCCGAGAAGGCCGCCGTCATCCGGTGCGGACTGCCGGCGCCGCCGTCGTAGAAGCCGCTGCCCTGCACCAGCAGTTCCGCGCCGGTGGTCTTTTGGAGCACGTCCAGCTTCGCCTGGGTCACCGCTGGGGCGGGGGCGCGGAGTTCCGCCACCCAGGTGCCATACCGGCTGGTCGATCCGCCGAACGAGGTGCCGAGTGCCTCCGCGTACTGCTGCGTGGTCCAGATGGAAAGCCCATCTCGGGGATCGAGGGTGGTGTAGCTGTAGTCGCCCCAGCGGTTGCGGGTGTCGCTCTGGCTTACGCGCGTATAGGCGGCCTCGCCGGCCTTGACCTGCACCACCGCACCCATCGCGCCGGGAGGATCGGCGGAAAGTCGACTGCACGCGTAGACCCCAATGAACTCGTCAGATGCCGAGCCAGAGAAGGAGAGCGCGGCCTGCCCCGCGCCGTTGACCATGATGCTGGGAAAGTAGTAATGCCGGGGCGTGCTGGCGGAGGGATCGAAGACGCGGCCGGTCTGCTCAACCGCTGGCGTTCCGGAGCGCACATCGAGAGTGAACCATTCCGCCGCCAGGCGATCCGCAGAAGTGGCCTGTCCCGTACTGCTGCAGCCGACAGCTCGCGTGGTCCAAATGCGCCCATCCCGCTTCACGGCCATCATCAGCCGGTCGCCGACCGTGTTCACCTGGGTGGTGCTTCCCTGGGCGGGAACGGTGCTGAAGAAGGTGTAGGGATCCGTCTCGATCACCATCCTGGGGCTCAATACTGGGCCCCCAGCAGTCCAGGTGATGGTGCGTGCGAAGACGTCCTCGACAAGGGTCGTGTGGGTGGAGAGAATCCAGGCGGGTTGGTCCGCGGCGGTGGCATCAAAGCTGACGGCGGGCTGCGCGGTAAACATCTCCGGCTGGTCGTCGAAGGCGGTCACGGCGCCCAGGGAAGGGTTGGCAGCGAAGAGGCTGGCTTTGCGGGTGGCGAGGATGCGGTTGCCGATGTAGCCATCGTCGCCAAACTTGCTGACCCCGATGTAGATGCCGTTATCGTCAACGCCCAGAGTCGGGTAGTCCGAGAAGACGCCCGGTTCGCCGATCTCGAAGAAGTACTTGTCCCAGACGCCCATGGCATCCCCCGTGCGGGAGATAGCGAGGTAGAGGCGGTTCTTCTCCGGGCTGGGGCGGCTGTCTTCGCAGATGGCAATCCAGCGCCCGGTGCGGTGATCGAACAGGACGCGGGGGTCGAACACCGACCTATCCGGCAGGGTCACGTTGTTCACAACCTGGGCAAAGAACGATCCCAGGGTGACAAAGGCCAGCCGAGTTCCGGCACGGTCATAGATCGCCACGCCGGTGTTCATTGCTTGGACGTAATGATCCGGGCCGATGGCACCCATGGTGTCGGGAGGACGGATGGTGCCGTTGGTCTGGTCGATGTAGTCCTGGAGACTGATGCCTTGAAACGAGGCGCGTACCGACTGCCGTGGCGGCAGGTCGATCTGGGGACGCGGCTGGCCCTGCTCCTGGGCACCCGGCAGGCGCGGCTCTTCCTTCAAGGGCGTGCGGTTGGAAGGAGCGCGGTGCTCGGGCAGTGGGGTCCGCTGGAAGTTTCGGAACTGCGTGGCCCGGAAAGTCTCGGTGAACGGCAAGCAGCCGTTGGAGACCGTCTGTCCTACCTGACCCTGAATCTGCGCGCTGCTCTCGACCGTGCCGGAGAGGGCCAGGAAGCCACTCAGCAACACCCCGCAAGCCAACGGGGCCAAACGTGCAGCCTTACTTCCTGAGCAGTCCCAACCGGACTTCATAGAACCGTACCTCGCTGTGGAAGTGCGAGGCTTGGAGGGGTTCGTCCTCCTCGGTTTGAGAAAACCCGTTTAGTCTTTGGTTGGGCACCGGGTCAGTGCTGAACTGGGTCGGCACCAGTGGGTCAGCGCCGGAACAAATCTTCCTCAATGGAGGGCACGGGAAGAATGGAGTGGCGCGCCCGCTCCAACTCCTGCTCCAACTCCTGAATGCGCTCCATCAGCTTGAGGATGACATCCACGCCCGCAAGGTTCACGCCCATGGTCTGCGTGAGCCGCTGAATCTGGCGCACGCGCTCAATGTCACGGTCGCTGTAGAGGCGGTTGGCACCATGGCGGGCCGGTTTGACCAGCCCTTCCTTCTCATACATGCGCAGCGTTTGCGGATGCACCCCCACCCGCCGGGCAGCGACACTGATCACATAAACGGGGTCTTCGTCCTGGTAGCTCATGTCGGAATCTCGCTCCGTCATCGGGCCATCCGGCGCCCGCTCCCGCCCGCACTCTCCCTCGCCTGCCAGCGGTGACGCTAGCGGCCGGTAAGGAGAGCGTCCCGCGGATTCTCCGGCCGCAGCCGGCGCAACTCTTCGATCAACTCGCGCTCCTGGTCGGTCAGGTTCTTGGGCACCGCAACCTTGATCCGCGCCAAGAGGTCGCCGCGTCCGCCGCTGCGCCGGGGCATTCCCTGCCCGGTCAAGCGAAGCTGCTGGCCGCTCTGGACGCCGCCGGGAAGCTTCATCGTTACCTTACCATCCAGCGTTGGAACCTGAACCTCGCCCCCCAGGGCCGCCTCTGCAAAGCTGACTGGCAGATCGACGGTGAGGGCATCGCCCTTACGCTCAAAAACCTGATGGGATCTCAGCCGGATCAAGAGGTAGAGGTCCCCGGCCGGCCCACCGTGCTGCCCAATGCCCCCCTGCCCCGCCACCCGAAGCCGGTTCCCGTCCTCCACTCCCTTGGGAATGGAAACGGTGACCGCGCGCGGACGGCTCACCACCCCGCTCCCCTGGCAGGTGTGGCACCGCTGCGTGGGGACCGTCCCGTTCCCGTGGCAGCGCTCGCAGACATCGTTGCCGAGGGAGAGGCCGCGAAAGGTCATGCCGCGCCCGGAGCCCTTGCACTGGGAGCAGGTCTCCAGCTTCGCGCCTGGCTCCGCGCCGTTGCCGTGGCAGGTGGGGCATTCGTCCGCCGCGCTGATGGTCAGGCGTCGCTCGCCGCCTCGGTAGGCTTCCTCCAGGGTGACGTCCAGCTCATACTGGATGTCCTCCCCCTGCTGCGGCCCCCCACCCCGGCCACCCGACGCACCGGCTCCACCAGCCGACCCGCCGCCGCGACCCCCGAAGAGGTCGCCGAAGATGTTGCCGATATCGAAGTCGAAGTTGATCTCGCTGCCGGAGCCACCGCCGCCGGAACCGGGCCGGTACTGGTAGCCGCCGCCGGGAACGCCGCCGCCCTGCTCCCACTGGCTGCCGAAGGCGTCGAACTTCTTCCGCTTCTCGGCGTCGATGAGAACCTCGTAGGCGTAGCTGATCTCCTTGAACTTCTCCTCGGAGGCCTTGTCGCCCTGATTCACATCGGGGTGGTACTTGCGGGCGAGCTTCCGGTACGCGGACTTGATCTCCTTGTCCGTCGCTGTGCGTGCCACTCCCAGGATTTCGTACAGATCCTTGCCCGCAGCCACCGTATCGCTCCCTTCGGGGAGGTTGGTGAGTGGTGAGGGGTGAGTACTGGAAGCAACGGATGCGAAAGGCGATTCGCACCGCCTCGGCCAGTCTGCTCCAGCTCAAACGAGAAGCCGACTGTACCGAGCGACCCCCACTACTCACCCCTCACCTACTCACCACTCACATTCCCTTATTCGGTCTTGTACTCGGCCTCAATGACGTCGTCATCACCGCCAGCCGCACCCCCTGCGGCACCGGCTGCGGCACCGGCTCCCGCACCGGCTGCACCGGCAGCGGCACCCTCGGAACCCTCCGCATCGGCGGTGGCCTGGTAGGCGGCCTCGCCGAGGCGCATGGTCGCTTCCTGGAGGGCTTCCAGCCGGCTCTTGATTCGCTCTAGATCACCGCCGTCCATCGCTTCCCGGAGGTTGGTCAGGGCGGACTGGACCTGGTTGCGGATGTCGCTGGGGGCCTTATCGCCAAGGTCCTTGAGCGTCTTCTCCGTCTGGTAGATCATCTGCTCGGCGCGGTTGCGGACCTCCGCCTCTTCCCGGCGCTGGGCATCATCCTGGGCATAGGACTGGGCATCGCGGACCATTCGGTCGATCTCGCCCTTGTCCAGGTTGGTGGAGCCGGAGATGGTGATGCTCTGCTGCTTGCCGGAGGCCTTCTCCTTGGCAGAGACATTCAGAATGCCGTTAGCGTCGATGTCGAAGGTGACCTCGATCTGCGGCACGCTGCGCGGGGCCGGCGGGATCCCGGAGAGGACGAACCGGCCAAGGGTCTTGTTGTCCCGCGCCATCTCCCGCTCGCCCTGGAGAACGTGGATCTCCACCTGCGTCTGCCCATCGGCAGCCGTGGTGTAGGTGCGACTCTGGCGGGTGGGGATGGTGGTGTTCCGCTCGATGACCTTGTCCGTGATGCCGCCGAGCGTTTCGAGGCCCAGGGTCAGCGGGGTCACGTCCAGGAGCACCATTCCGGTGACATCGCCGGTGAGCACGCCGCCCTGGATGGCGGCGCCGATGGCGACCACCTCATCCGGGTTGACGCCGCGGTGCGGGTCCTTGCCGCCGCCCAGGCGGGTGACCAACTCGCCGACCATCGGCATCCGGGTGGAGCCGCCGACGAGGACCACTTCGTTCAGATCGTTGGCGGTGATGCCCGCGTCGCGCAGGGCCTGCTCGAACGGCAGGCGGGTGCGCTCCAGCAATTCACGGGTCAGCTCCTCGAACTTGGCGCGGGTGAGCGACTCGTCCAGGTGCTTGGGGCCGCTGGCGTCCGCCGTGATGAACGGCAGATTGATGTTGGTGGTGACGCCGCTGGAAAGGGCGATCTTCGCCTTTTCCGCTTCGTCACGGAGGCGCTGGAGTGCCTGCGCGTCCTTTCGGAGATCGATGCCGTGCGACCGCTGGAAGTTGTCGGCCACGTAGTCGACCACGCGCTGATCCCAGTCGTCGCCGCCCAGGTGGGTGTCGCCGCTGGTGGACTTCACCTCAAGGACGCCCTCGCTCACGTCAAGCGCGGAAACGTCGAAGGTGCCGCCGCCCAGGTCATAGACCAGGATCGTCTCGTCCTCCTTCTTCTCCAGGCCATAGGCCAGCGAGGCCGCAGTCGGCTCGTTGACGATGCGGAGCACCTCCAGGCCGGCGATCTGCCCGGCGTTTTTGGTGGCGGTGCGTTGCGCGTCGTTGAAGTAGGCGGGGACGGTGATGACCGCCTTGTCCACCTTGTCCCCCAGGAACGCTTCCGCATCAGTCCGCAGCTTCTGAAGGATCATCGCGGAAATCTCTTCAGGGGTGTACTGCTGGCCCATCACATCGATGACGGCCATGCCGTTGCGGCCTTCCACCACCTTGTAGGGAACGATCTTGCGCTCTTCGCTCACCTCATCAAAGCGGCGGCCCATGAATCGCTTCACGGAGTAGATGGTGTTCTCCGGGTTGATGATGGCTTGGCGCTTCGCGGGCGCCCCAACCAACCGTTCCCCGTTCTTGGTGAACGCCACCACGGAAGGAGTGGTGCGGTTCCCCTCGGCATTGGGGATGACCGTCGGCTCCCCGCCGTCCAGGACCGCAACCACGGAGTTCGTGGTGCCCAAGTCAATGCCTACGGTTCGACCCATCGTGTCTCTTGCCTCCCAAAATCGGCCGTCGGGGGGAACGTCCGCCCCGAGCATGATACCCGTGGTGTGGTAGTCTATCCCACGGAAAACGTAAAAAGGTTAAGCGCAGGGTTAGGATATCCCTTGAGTGCGTGAGTGTCAAGATTGTAGCGGGCCGAGTTGGCCCGGTTGGCTCTCCCCTCTGCCTTCGGTTGGTTGAAATGCATGGTAGCTAGTGTTCATTGGTTATATGGGGGGACTACTTCATCACCGAGGGTAATTCAGAATGCAGAATTCAGAATGCAAGGGATCGCACTTCGGGTGGCTGTGGTCGGGACGGATTCGGGCGTTTGGAGTGGAGGTCAAAAGGCAAAAGGGGAAAAGGCAGCGGGCACGAGGTCGCACTCCGGGTGGCTGTGGGCGGGACGGATTTGGGCGTGCGTGGCTGGCTAATGGATTCAGGTAAAACCTCGTGTTCATCCCCTGCCTATTGGTGTGGGATCCGTTCACATAGTGCGTGAACCGCCGCCTCCGTCCGCCTTGTTGCCCATCCATCCCTAACGCGCGCCTGATCTGCATGCCACACCTCACCATGCTCTGCGTGCGGCTCCAGAATCTGCAATGCCCTCGCGGCACCCACATCCATGAAACGGTCGGGGTCGTAGCGCCGCACCCCTGTCTCCAGCCGTCATTGCCGGCGGCCTCCGCACGGGGCGCAGTGACAATCCAGCCCGGCAATCCAGTCAGTACCCCAGCTGCGTTGACCTGCGGCGACTCACCCTCTGCCCGAAGGGACCGCCTAGTTTCACAGAATCTGCCATGCCTTAACGGCACCCACATCCTTGAAACGGTGGGAGTCGTAGCGCCGCACCCTGCCCCCAGCCGTCATTGCCGACGGTCTTCGCACGGGGCGCAGTGACAATCCAGCCCGGCAATCCAGTGAGTACCCCACTTGCGTTGACCTGCGTCGACTCTGCCCGATGGAGCCGCCCAGTTTCACAAGATCCGCACGCATCAACGCTGGTGGTGGGTAGCGGCGGTGTCTCGCTGTCCTGGGAGATAATGGCTGCAACGCCGGATCGTAGGGCGTCACCAAGGAAGACCTGCGGATGAAGTCGTTCACGCGCTACCTGAAGCTGCACATCCCCACGGAGCGGGGCTTCCGCAACATCACGCCAGAGGTTGAGCAGGCCCTGGCCGAGAGCGGTATTCAAGAAGGACTCTGCCTGGTCAACCCGATGCACATCACCGCCAGCGTCTTCATCAACGACGATGAGCGCGGCCTTCACCAGGACTTCGACCGGTGGCTGGAAGAGCTGGCACCGTTCAACGCCAGCCCGGAGGTGTACCACCACAACCGCACCGGCGAGGACAACGCCGACGCCCACCTGAAGCGGACGATCATGGGCCGCGAGGTGGTGGTCGCCGTGACGAAGGGGCGCCTCGACTTTGGCACTTGGGAGCAGATCTTCTACGGAGAGTTCGACGGCCGGCGCGAGAAGAGGGTGCTGATCAAGATCATCGGGGAGTGAGCCAGCGCTTCCATCGCTCAGCCTCCTGCCACAGACTGAGCCCTGAACCCCATCGCGCCTGACGCCTTCACGCCCGGCACGCCTGCGGGTGGGATTCAATTATTGGGCAGGCTTTCGTGACAATGTCACCTGGGGTAGCCTAGGCCCTTGTGGCCGTGGGTCTACCGTGCTCCCAAGGGGGACGCGCCACGTCCAGCCAGGTGGATGGACCCCCCTGCGGTCTCCTGCGAACCACGCGCACTAG
>JANPLG010000452.1:0-5693 GCA_031426395.1 Actinomycetes bacterium | reverse complement strand
GAAGCCTCCGTGTAGAAGGTGCGCCCCCAATTCCTACACTGCCCTCCCACTTCCGGTGGCTGGCATTGAATCCCTGGAGCGTTTGAGATGAGTGAACCGACTGCCGCATTCTACGTCACGGGCGGAACCCTCCGCGCGGACGCTCCCTCCTATGTGGAGCGGCAAGCGGACCGAGACCTGTACGAGGGCCTCTCCGGGGGCGAGTACTGCTACGTCCTCAACACGCGGCAGATGGGCAAGAGCTCGCTGATGGTCCGCACTGCTTCGAAGCTGCGGGAGCAGGGGGTCACGGTGGCGGTGCTGGACCTCACCGCCGTGGGCCAGAACCTCTCCCCGGAGCAGTGGTACGAGGGGCTCCTCGTCTCATTGGGCCAGCAGCTCCGGCTGGAGGACGAGCTGGACGACTTCTGGCTGGATCACGAGCGCTTGGGTCCCCTGCAGCGCTGGATGGAAGCCCTGCACCAGGTGGTGCTGTCCCGCCTGGGTGACGGGGGCCGGCTGGTCCTCTTCATCGACGAGATCGACGCCGTTCGCTCCCTGCCTTTCCCTGCGGACGAGTTCTTCGCCGGCATCCGCGAGTGCTACAACCGCCGCACCCGCGATGGGGATTTCGACCGGTTGAGCTTCTGCCTGCTGGGAGTGGCCACGCCGGCGGACCTGATCTCCGAAGCGCGGATGAGCCCCTTCAACATCGGGCGCCGCATCCGTCTCTCCGACTTCTCGCTGGAGGAGGCGGGCAAGCTGGCGGCCGGGATGGCGGGCGGTGTTCAAGTCTTGAGGCGAATCCTGCACTGGACCTCCGGGCAGCCCTACATGACCCAGCGGCTCTGCCGGGCGGTGGCGGAAGACCCGAAGGTCATTGCTCCGGCCGACGTCGACCGTCTCTGTAACCAGTTGTTCCTCTCGCAGCAGGCGCGGGAAAGCGACGACCACCTGGCCTTCGTGCGGAACCGCCTGCTTCGGAGCGGGGTGGACCTCGCGTCGCTCCTCGACCTCTTCTCAAAGGTCCGTTCCCGGGCACCATGGTCTCCCGCCATCCGCGACGACGAGACGAACGATCTCTGTTCCACGTTGCGCCTGGCAGGCATCGTCCGGGTGGTGAACGGCAACCTCGTTCTGCGTAACCGCGTCTACGAGCGGGTGTTCGACGGGCAATGGGTTCGGGAGAACATGCCCGGCGCGGAGTTGCGTCGCCAGCGCGAGGCCTTCCGCCGGGGCATCGCACGGGCCTCCATGGTGGGAGCAGTGGCGGTTCTGGTGCTGGCGGCTCTGACCGGGACGGCGCTGGCCCAGAAGGGCATCGCGGAGGAGGCCACCAGCAACGCGCCCCTTCAGGAGCAGCGAGCCACGATCCAGCGGGACAAGGCGCAGCGCCTCGCCGCCTCCCTCACCACGGCCTTGAATGAGAAGGACTCCGCTTTTAAGCAGTTGGGCCGCGCCCTTGGGTCAGAACGAACCCAGCGCCTGCTGGCCCTGGTGGCCCGGAAGAAGGCGGACGAGAACGCCCGCCTGGCGGAAGCTCAGAAGACGCTGGCCGAGAGCCAGAAGAGCCTGGCGGAGACCCAGACGGTGCGGGCTCGCAACGAGGCCGAACGGGGGCGACGACTGCTTTACGCGGCGGGCCTGAACCTGGCCCAGCAGGCGCTGGGCTCCGGAAATGGCGAGAGAGCCCGGGAGATCCTCGCCGATCAAGTGCCGCTCCCAGGGCAGACGGAACTGCGGAGCTTCGACTGGCGCTTCCTGGCCGCCCGGGAACGTGGTGGCGCATTGCTGTCCCTGGCTGGCCACCAGGAGTCCATCACCTCCGTTGCCGCTACTTCCGGTGGGGACCGCCTGGTGACCGGCAGCGTGGATGGAACGGTCCGCCTCTGGCAACTGGGGGGCACCCCCCGCCTCATATCCACCCTGCGTGGCCACAAGACACCCGTCTCCACCGTAGACATCAACGCCCAGGGCACCCTCATTGCCTCCGGAGACGGGCAGGGCGTCATCAGTGTCTGGAACGCCCGCACCGGCACCGAGCAGTTCGCGCTCACCCGGGACAAGGATGCCGTCACGGCCGTGCGCTTCTCCCCGGACGGAAAGCTGCTGGCCACCGGGGGCGCCGGCAACACCGTGCGGCTCTGGGACGTGAAGCGGCGCGAAGAGGCTTCGCAATTGCTCCTCGCGTCCAAGGGAATCACCTCTCTGGCGTTCTTCCCTGACGGCAAGACCCTGGCCCTGGGGACGGGACCTCAGGGGGTACTGCTCTGGTCGCCCTCTGGAAACCTGCCCAGTCCGTCGCTCGCGATCGGACGGACCAACCATGTCCGTGGAGTGTCCCTGAGAAAGGGCGTGCTCAATGGCCGCTTCTCCGGACCAGACCCCATCCTGGAGTACCCCGGGCTCAGCCTGGACGCCACCCAGGTGCGCGCCATCCGACTTCGTCTCCGCAGTACCAGTGGCACTTCAGGCCAGCTCTACTGGTCCAATGAGTCCAACTCCGGCTTCGCCGAGGCCCGGGTGCAGGCCTTCTCCCTTGTCCCTGACGGTAAGTTCCATGAGGTGGAAATCCCCCTGCGTGGAAAGCCCGGTTGGGATGCGGGGGAGCGGATCACGGCCCTCCGTGTGGACCCCAGCAACGGGCCTCAGGCGGGCAGCGAGTTCGAACTGTCCGCCATCACAGCGCTCACGGACCGAGGGAGCTTCTCCATTCCCGTGGCGCAGACCCTTGCGAAGCTGCCGGCGGCTAGCGGCACTGCCGGCAGCACGGCCGTCGGCATCCAGATCTCACCGGACGGGCGACGACTTGCCTGGTCCGATGGGCGCCAGGTCAACCTCTGGGACGTGCCTGGTAACAAGGAAGATGGCTCGCTGCTTGCACCCGCCACCACCCAGGTGCTTTTCCCACCGGACAATTCAACCGTCGTCCTGATGGGCGCTCGGGGGAATCGCCTCACCGGCCAGCCAGAGGGTGTCACCACGGAATGGGATCTTGCTACGCGCCAGATTCGACGCACCACCGCCCTGGAGGGCGTACCGGTTTCGGCGAAACTTCTGCCAGACGGAAAGACCCTGGCCCTGGGGCTGATGAATGGTCAACTGGCGCTAAGGCGTATTGGCGTGGCGCCCAGGAATCTCCAGGAAGTCTCGTACCTGGCAGACGGCTACTCTGTGGCCTGGTCGCCCGATGGAAAGCTCGCGGCTTCTGGAAGCGCGGACGGGGTGCTGCGCTTGTGGGACCCCACCTCTTGGAAGACCGTGGCCGGGCTTCGATTCTCCGAGCCCGTGGTGAAGCTCCGCTTCTCGCCGGACAGCAGCCTGCTGGCGGTGGGCGAGGCGTCCGGGCGCGTGACTGTCTGGGAAGTGGCGGGCGCGCAGGGGACCACCCCGCGCCGCCGGTTGGAATTGCTGGGCCTCTCTGGCCTGACCAGCCTCGCCTTCTCCCCGGATGGCAAGCGCTTGGGGGCCGCCGCGTCCCGTCAGACCTATTACACGGGAGACCCGGGAGACAACCGCCACTGGCCGGTCAATGACAACAGTTGGCGAGTCTGGGATCTCGCCACCGGCCGCGCCCTGCATGGGGCCAGCAACTCCTTTGCCAGCATCGCCTTCACTTCAGACGGCAAATACCTTGTCCTCGGGGGTGAAAGCGGCGTCGCTTACTTCTACAGCACCGACGATTTCAAGTTCCTGTTCAGCGTCCCCGGAAACATCAGTTCCGTGACGGCGCTGGCCACCTCCCCCAATGGCACCACCTTTGCGACCGGGAGTTTCGACGGTAGTGTCCGGCTCTTTGACTTCGACCGGAAGGCGCCCGTCGCGGAACTGCCAGGCTTCGGTGCGACCACCAATCGCGACCGGTGTTCGGACATCGCCTTCTCCGCCGATGGGAAGCGATTGGCCGCCGCTTCCTTCATCGGCAAGGTGAAGCTGTATGACCCGATCGCCCGTCGGCACCTGCGGGACCTGGACCTCGGGGTTGTGGTCCATGCCGTCGCGTTCTCTTCCGATGGGAAACGCTTGCTGACCAATTCCCGCAACCAGATGCTGCAGGTATGGGATGTGGAGACCGGCGCCGAACTTCGAAAGCTCTCTCTGGAGACCAAGGCCGTGGCTCTTGCTCCTGGTGGGGGCCTCGTGGCCCGTGCCGACGCGGACGGCAGGGTCCGTCTCTGGTCCCCCGGTAAGGAGGGCGCGGTCACCACGCTGGCGGGCCTCTCCGCCCCTTCGGCTCAGCAGTCCGCCCGGAAGACGGCCCTGGAGCGCCGCATTGAGGAACTCGGGGGTTCACAGCGGCGGTCCCTCCTGCTGGGCAAGTCGGATCCCACCCGTCCGCTGGCGCATTATCCCCTCACTGAAGGCTCTGGAAGGGAAGTTGCGGACGCTACGGGCGGGCGCCACGGCACTACCCGCGGGACGACAGTCTGGGGCAAGGATGCCGGCGGGAGCTTCCTCTCCCTGGACGGCAAGGGAGCCGTGGACCTTGGAGATCGGTTCAACTTCGATCGCGACAGCCGCTTCTCTTATGGAGGGTGGGTCCGGTCCGCTGGCACGGGCTTTGGGGCCATTCTTTCCCGCATGGCCGGAGACGGGAGTTTTCGCGGATGGGACCTTTTCCACGCCAATGGAAAGGTCGTGATGCATCTGGTCGCGTCCTGGGGAGTGTCGGCGACCGCTGATGCCATTCGCGTGGAGTCGCGGGACGTGGTGCTGGCGCAGGGGGAATGGCACCATCTACTTGCCACTTATGACGGTTCGAGCACGGCCGCCGGCTTCACCCTGTACGTGGATGGCGTCTCCGTCCCGCTCACCGCGAACCACGACCGGCTGCGCAACTCGACTCGGACTACCGGAACAGCGCTCTTGGGCGCAAGGGCCCCGCATGCGGGCGAACGGGACGTGCACGAGCCGTTCCGTGGTGATCTGGTAGAGTAGAGGAGTGAGTGACGGTGGTCAGACCTCGGGTTAGCTCGGTGTCCGGGTTTCCCCTGCGGGGCCTCAGTGCCCGCACGTCTTCTGCCGCGTCTCACTCCCCCCTCCTCGAACCGGACGTGCGGATTTCCCGCATCCGGCTCTCCCCCGCACTCTCGCCACGGGCTTTTGGCTTTGTGGCCCAGCTTCTATCTCAATCGGGAGAGTTTCTCCGGCGGGAGGCGATGTGGACGGCCTTCGGGCTGCCACTCCACTCCCCGTCGGTCTTCCATAGTAGTCCTTTCGGACAAGCGGAACTCCTTCTCTCTGACTCCGCGTGTGCGGGGTCCAGCCCCTTGGCTCCACGGGCGTTACCCCGCTTCTCGGCTACTATGGGCTGGTCCGACTTCCGGTCGGGTCCCCGTCGCCGTTATGCATTCCGACGCCGGGGCTCCGCCCCAAGGGGGGACGGCGTACCCGCCCGGATCTCCCAGGTTCCTCGACCGATCTGTCCGCGCGCGCCGTCCCCAACCACCCCGGAGAGCCCGGTCCCTGCATTCACCCATCGCTTCAGGACCGGCGCAGGCTTCACCCTCTCTGGCGGGTTGGCCACTCCCAGCAGCGTAACGAGGCCGAATCGGGTTCGCTTGCGCTACGGCTCGCGCGTTCGCCTTGCGGGGCTTCGCACCAGCCGGATTACTCCGGCCCGCGCCCGCGCGGCTACATGTGTGATGGGCAGGTCACATGGCTACCACCTTTCAGGCAGCAAGATCGGCCAGGCTTATCCTGGCGCACCAGAG
>JANPLG010000451.1:0-4104 GCA_031426395.1 Actinomycetes bacterium | reverse complement strand
TCGACCGCGCCCGGAAGAACCCCAAGATCAATTGGGTGCTGAACGCTGGCATCGAGGAAGTCCTCGGAATGGAGGGCGGCAAGGTCACCGGCGTTCGGCTGAAGAGCACGGTGGATAACCGCACCTGGGAGATGCCCACCGACGGGGTCTTCGTCGCCATCGGCCACAAGCCGAACAGCGACCTCTTCAAGGGCATCCTGGAGATGGACGAGACCGGCTATCTGAAGGTCCAGCCGGGCACCACGCTCACCAATGTGGAAGGGGTTTTCGCCGCCGGTGACGTGGCGGACAACACCTACCGACAGGCGGTCACCGCCGCCGGCCTCGGCTGCATGGCCGCTATTGAGGCGGAGCGCTGGCTGGAAACCAAGCTGGCCCACTAGCTAGCAGCAAGTCAAGGATGTTCTGACAGGTTGAAAGGGAGAGTGGGAGAAAGGGGGAATGGGCGACGTAGTGGGCAAAGCCGTCTCCCTCTCTCCCTCTCTCCCTCTCTCCCATTCTCCCATTCTCCCATTCTCCCATTCTCCCTTCCACCCTGTTAGAGGAGAGAGTGTCGGAGAAGAGGTGGCCGGGTGCGAGAGGGCGGCTGGCTGTTGGGACTGATCCTCGCGGCAACGGTAGCGGGGATCTCCGTCCAAAGCTACCGCCCTGGCGAGCCGCTCCCCGTCCCACGGAATACCGCACCTCTCTTCGATCCCGGTCTGGCGCACAGCATGCTGGAGGGTCCGGAGCGTGACCGCTGGCAGCATCCGGAGCGGCTGGTCGCGGCGCTGAATCTGCGTGCAGGTGAGACGGTCGCCGATATCGGCTCCGGGTCCGGCTATCTGCTGCCGCACCTGAGCCGGGCGGTTGGACCCACTGGCCGGGTGCTGGCGGAGGAGATCCAGCGGGAGTACCTGCCCGCACTCCGAGCGCGCGCGGACCGCCTGAGCAACGTCCAGGTGGTCTTCGGAACGGCGGACGACCCTGGCCTCGCACCGGCGACTGTGGATTGCCTGGTGCTCCTCACGGTCTACCACGAGGTGCAGGAGCCGGTTTCGCTCCTCCGGGCACTCCGCCGCGCGGCTCGTCCCGACGCCCGCCTCGCCGTCATCGACTTCGATGCGAACCGAAAGGGCGAACCCCCGGCACCGGCGGGCCACCAGGTCTCCGAACGGGACGTCCTGGCAGAAGCGCGCGCCGCCGGCTGGACCCTTGCTACCCGGCACGAATTCCTCGGCAGCCAGTTCTTCCTCATCTTCGAGAACCGAACGTGAGCCCCCCAGTGCAGTCGATCTCTGATGTTAAGAGAGCGCGCCTCGGATCTCGTCCCACTCCGGGAAGCGGCCGCTCTGCTTCTTGGAGAAGACCAGTTCGTCGTCCTGGAACACTTCGAAGACCCCGCCACGGCTGGGGATGATCTCCAATGAGGTGACACCGGTCTTGTAGAGGGCGAGGATCTGCTCCGCCAGGCTCACGGCCCGGCTCAGGTACCCTCACATCGAGCAGTATTCGATCCGAACTCTCATGGGGTTGCACCTTCGTGGGCCGCAGCCCATTGTGTTGACATCAATCCGGCGCACAGAACCGCCTGGGCGCGGATGGTTCCGGAGACGAGGGACAGATAGAATTCATTATGCTGAATGGGGAGCAGCATCTGGATGCCACATACCCGTGTGAGTGCCGATGAAATCGACCGCCGAGGTACCGAACTGTACGAGGGCCAGCTTCGCTGTCGTGTCGAGGTTCCTGAAAACATCGGCAAGATCATCTCCATTGATGTCGAATCAGGCGATTATGCCATCGCTGACGATCTGATTCTGGCAGGCGACCGGGTCCGTGCCAAGCACCCCGACGCTCCGATGTATGCCGCACGCATCGGTTATGATGCGGTCTTCGCGCTCGGCGGGACGCTGAAGCGGCTCGTTCCCGTTTGACCTGTGGGTTGCAGAGACCAGTCGGAGGCCGTTATCGAACGCAGCAGCGCACGCTGCTGGCCACGTTCTCCGGTCCATCTTCTTCCGCCCCACCATAGCCAGCGGCCTCGCGCCGCGTTCGATCACGGCGGACGCTTGGCGACCCGCAATCCCCTACGGATACGGTGACGTTCGGTTGCGGAAGTTGCCGCGCAAAGGCGACGCAGTCCAAGAATTACATGGGGAGCACCGGCTACCAAGACAGCTACCGTGATCGAACGCAGCACAAGGCTGCTGGCTATGATTCTGCGGGCTAATGACCGGTCAGTCCCATGGGATGCGAGAATCTCGTCCGCATCCCTGCACACCCATCCCTCGACCTCGCCATCCCTCGATCTCTCCATCCCGCGGTGACCGGTCCAGCGGTGGGCGCTTCGGCATGGCCCTGGGATTTGTCTCATAATAGGCGCGAACCTCGGGCGATCAGGGCTACGGTCACGCGCCGCCAGCCGCCCGGAAGCTACTGGCTGAGAAGGAACGGGCATGCTACTCAAAGACAAGCGCATTCTGGTGATGGGGCTGCTGGACACCCGCAGCGCCGCCTGGGCGATCGGACAGAAGGCGGCCGAGCAGGGCGCGGAGGTCATCTACACGGTCCAGAATGAGCGCTTCCGCGACAGCATCCTCCGGCGCGCGTTCAAGCAGGACGGGCTGAGCATCGAGGACTACCGCATCCTCACCTGCGACGTCACCAAGGACGAGGAGATCACCACGCTCTTCGAGCAGATCGAAGGTCCGCTGGACGGCCTGGTGCACAGCATCGCCTACGCGAAGCCGGCCACCTGTCTTGCCGACACCATGTTCGAAGCGCCCCGCGCCGATGTGATGTATGCGCTGGAAGTCAGCGCGGCCAGCCTCGCCTTTGTAACGAATGCTGCCCGCCACAAGATGACGCGTGGCGGATCGATCATCGCCCTCTCCTTCGAGTCACAGCAGGTTTTCCCCAACTACAACTGGATGGGAGTCTGCAAGGCGACCCTCGAAGCGTGCGCGCGCTACCTGGCGCGTGACCTGGGCCCGCAGGGCGTCCGGGTCAACACCATCTCCGCCGGCCCCATGCGGACCATGGCCGCGACGCATATTCCCGGCTTCCAGGCCATCTGCGACGTCTGGCCTCCCCGCGCGCCGATCGGATGGGACCTAGACAACGACCGTTCGGCGGTCGGGGACGCGGCCCTCTGGCTGCTGAGCGACCTCTCAACCCGCGTCACCGGAGAACTCATCCACGTGGACGGCGGCTTCCATTCCACTGCCGCGCCGGTAGTCTAGCGGCATTGCAAGTGTTCCTAAAGGTGAAGGGAATAGCGAGGGCTCGCCGGGCGCTAGCGGACCCTTCGCTCTGCCTCACAGCCGAACCACGTCCGGCATGCCAGGAACCGCTGCACCTCATGCCGAAGCAAGCTTTGGGACGCTCTGAGCATCGCTCCTGCGCGAGGCACACCGGAGATAACACGACTCATGCGGGATTTCGATCTGATCGTCATCGGCTCCGGCCCGGCCGGTGAGAAGGGCGCCGTTCAGGCCGCGTACTTCGGGAAGCGGGTTGCGCTGATCGAGGCGCAGCCACGGCTGGGAGGGGCGTGTGTCAACACCGGGACGCTTCCCAGCAAGACCCTTCGCGAGACCGCCCTCTACCTCTCCGGGCTCGATCAGCGTGGCCTGTACGGCGTGGACTACCGCATTGATGTGACGGTCGACCGCTTCATGTTCCGCAAGGAGCGCGTGGTCCAGAGCCAGCTCGAGCTGATCGGGAACAACGTGGACCGGCACGGGGTGGAACTGATCCAGGGCCGCGCGGAGATGCTTGATGCCAACACGGTGCGGGTGCAGGGTCCCGGAGGCGGTACCCAGTCCCTCACGGCGGACTACATCCTCGTCGCAACCGGATCGTACCCCTTTCGTCCCGGCAGCATCCCGTTCGATGACCACTCGCTGTATGACAGTGACACGGTCCTCGGCCTCGACAAGATTCCTGGCTCGATGACCATCGTCGGCGCAGGCGTCATCGGCTGCGAGTACGCCTGCATCTTCGCCGCGCTGGGTGTCGAGGTGAAGCTGGTCGACGGCCGCGACCGCATACTTCCGTTCGTGGATGGGGAGATCGGGGACTCGCTCACCCGGCAGATGAAGAAGCTCAGCATCACGAACT
>JANPLG010000450.1:0-22385 GCA_031426395.1 Actinomycetes bacterium | reverse complement strand
GTCATCCTCGCGGACGGCTGCCGCGAGCCGCTCGATCTGCTCTTCTCCGCGCTCGGTGTGAAGCCGAACAACAGCCTCGCGTTGGAGCTCGGCGCGGACCTTGATGAGGAGGGCTATGTCATCACGGACCGCTGGCAGCAGACTTCCGTGCCCGGCCTCTACGCAATCGGCGACCTCACCTTTGAGATCAACCAGGTGGCTGTAGCGGTGGGTCAGGCCGCAATCGCTGCTACCGCCGTGCATAACGGGTTACTCGAGTTCTGATCCGCGCAATAATGAAATGGAGCCTGCTCTGAGACCGCTTGGCAAGCTGGCCGCCAGCCTTCGTAGAGCGGACCGGTGAAAGGTTCGGCCGCACCTCGAAGCGTTCGGAGCCTTCTTCGGTAGACGCCCTCTTGGACGGTGGTTAAACTCACCGTCATCGGGCCGAAATCGGGCCAAAAACGGCCCCCTTGGTTCGCACGCCAATCGCAATTCCTCAGTTTCCCCTTGCGCGTCCCAATGCGAGTGAGTAGCCCTGTGATCGATCGCGTCCGCATACTTCTGGTTGATGACGATACCGGCACCCTGGAGACCTTGACCGAGATCTTCGAGGACATGGGTTTCGAGACTCAGACCACCACCACCGGCAAGCAGGCGCTCCAGTACATCGAGCGCGACTTCTACAACGTCGCCCTGCTCGATATTAAGCTGCCCGACATGGAGGGCATCGAGCTTCTCGCGGACGCACGGCGGCTCCGGCCGGAGACCAAATGCGTGATGGTGACGGGCGATGCGTCGCTCCAGTTCGCCGTGAAGTCCGCACGGGAGGGGGCTTATTGGTTCCTCCGCAAGCCGATTGATGTCCCGTACGTGGAAGCCGTGGTGCGACGTGCCCTGGAGAGCCAGCGCCTGGAGTTGCTGGCACGCAGCCTGGTGGAGCAGGAAGGCCTGGACGACCGGCTTCGGCTCATTGCGGGGTACCTGACCCGCGCCACGCAGTCGTCCCGCATCGCCATCTGGCTGCCCCAGCGGGACGACCTCGTGCCTGCCTACATGCGCGGCATTCCCGAGGAGGAGCAGCGGAAGGCACGGCGCGCGCCGCTCTCAGAGTCTACGCTTCCGTTGACCTACAGGCACATCCTCACCGCCGGCCGCGCAGCAGTCCTGCAGGCTTGGCCCGCGCCTGAGGGCGAAGAGCCCGCGTGGAAAAAGCCGACGCTGCTCCTTCCCCTGCAGTCCGGAGGGCGACTCATCGGGATGGTTGCTGTGGCGGACCCGGAAGGTGGCCGCTTCATTGAAGAGCAGGTCCGGCAAGCCCAGACCATCGCCTACATCGCCGCTGTATCCGTCCAGCAGGGCCTCACCCTAAAAGAGGAGCGGGATACCCTGCGGACGCTGGCGGAGAGCTTTCTCGGCAAGATCCCGGTGATGCCCGGCATCGAGATTGCGGCGCAATATGACACGGCTTACGCGGTGCCGCAGATCGGCGGTGACTACTACGACTTCGTGCCGATCGACCGCAACCGCGTGGGAGTCGTGATCGGCGACGTCTGCGGTAAGGGCCGAAGCGCCGTCGGCTACCTTGCCATGGCGAAGTACATGCTCCGCGCCTACGCCCGTGAGAACCCGGAGCCCGTGAGCGTCATCACCCGCCTGAATGAGGCCCTCTATGGCGAGATGTCCGAAGAGTGCATGTTTATCACTCTCTTCTACGCCATCATCGATCGCGAGGCCGGGACGCTTACCTACACGAACGCGGGCCACCCAGCGCCGATTCTCTACCACCCCTCCACCGGTCAGCACCAGGAGCTCTGGTCCAAGAGCGAGGGGAGCGATCCTGTGGATGGAATGGTGGGCGCGCTAAGCGGAATGCGGTTCACCTCCCAGACGGTCCCGATGCCCCTGGGCAGCCGCCTCACCCTCTTCACGGACGGGGTCACTGAGTCGCGCGGCACCGGCGAGATGCTGGAGTACGAGGGCGTGGTGAGCGTGGTTCGGGAGTTCGGCTCCGGCACCGCTGCCGCGTTGGCAGACGCCATCCACGCGCGGGCGGTAGAGTTCTGCGGCGGGGTGCTGAAGGACGACGTCGCGGTGGTGGTAGTCGCCAATGGGTGAGGGCGAGCTGGCCCCGGCACCCCTCTCACCCCTTAAGCGCGATGAACACCCGCCCGATGCGGCGGAAGAAGCGTGGGGGAGACTCGCGGACCATGCCGCGGACCTGGGCGCGCCCATCCATCCCAACTGCATTCCCAAGCTTCGGCGCTACGTGGACCTTCTGGCTGAGTGGAACCGCTACTTCAACCTCACCGCCATTGAGGACCCAGCGGAGGTCGTCACCAAGCACATACTCGACTCGCTCACCGTCGCCGGCGTCATCGACCTGAGCGGCGTCCGGACGGTCATCGATGTGGGGACCGGCGCGGGGTTTCCCGGCCTGGTACTGAAGATCGCTTACCCGCACCTCAGGGTGGTGCTGCTCGACGCGCTGAACAAGCGCCTCCGCTTTCTGGAGCGAGTGGCCCAGGCACTGGAGTTGGATGGCGTCACCACGCTGCACGCCCGCGCTGAGGATGCCGCATCGCCCGTGTGGATTGGGCCGGACCGCCACCGGGAATCGTATGATCTGGTCACCGCGCGGGCGGTGGCGCGGCTGAACACGCTCTCGGAGTGGCTGGTGCCGTTCGCAAGGGTGGGCGGCAGGATCGTGGCGATGAAAGGTCCGAATGTCGGCGACGAACTGGTCCAGGCAGAGACCGCCTTCCGCCTGCTGGGCGTTGGGAACGCAACGGTCCGGGAGTTGGTGCTGCCCGGCACGGAGGTGGGTCGCAGCTTGGTGGTCATGACCAAGGATCGAAGGACGCCCGCCGCCTATCCAAGACGACCGGGCACGGCGCGCAAGCACCCGCTTTGACGCTCCCATTGGAATGGACCTAGGCGGTCCGAATCCACCGTGCCGATAATGCACTCGGGTGCCGGCCCCGATGCGGACAGTTGCAGTCGGTTGCCTCTCCCGGAGCAGCCACAGGAAGGGAATGCGCGTGAATCACGTTTCAGAGATTGGGGATGCACCCCTACGGGTCCGCGTCCAGGAGCTGTCGCCCTACGTGATCAGCCAGTGGATCGGCGTGGCCTCGGATGCCGCGCACGAGACCCTTTCCCGCGCTACAGCGGAACTCCTCGCATGCCAGGGTGCCCGGCTCGTCCTCGACCTCGGCCGGCTGGGTGAGGTCTCCAAGGATGCCGAGCGGCTCCTGACGCACGTGATCAACGAGGCGCAGCGCACCGGTCGCAGCGTCACCCTGGTCCAGTGCTCGGACTCGCTCTACCGCCGACTTCGGCGCGCGGGTGCCAACGGGGTCATCAACCACGCAGTCTCCGTGATCTCGGCCACCCACGGCCGCGGCGGCGATCCGGAAGGTTCGGTCGACCTCTACCTGCGAAGCGCCATCGAAACCCTGCCCCGAGTGCGCAGCGTGGCGGGAGCCGTCGCCCATCAGGCCGGCCTTGATGAAGAGGGCGTTGCGGCGGTGTGCTCAGCGGTGAGCGAGGCCGCTGCCAACGCCATGACCCACGGCTCCCCGGATGGCTGCCGGAACCACGTGCGGGTGTCGTTCCACCTGCTCCACACCCGCCTGGTGATCGACATCGCGGACCAAGGCCGCGGCTTCGAACCCCAGAATGCCCCTACGATGCGCGGTGACGACCTCTCGGTGACGGGGCTTGGGTTGAAGCTGATCACCGGCCTCGTGGACCGCGTGGAGTACTTCCGGGACGAGGCCGGAATGCTCGTCCGCCTCACCAAGGACCTCGGAACACCGCTCCCCAAGTGGCTTAACTAACGGCTGAAAGGACCCCTTCGGCCAGTCCTGGCCAAGCCGCACTCGAGTGAGCCTGGTGGCTGGACCCACGCACGGGACCCCACCCCCGATTGCCTCTGCGGCAAGCGTTCAGATGCCGTTAAGCTCCCGTTTCGACCGGCTTAGCTCCCCCATAAGTTCGCGCGGCTAACCTTCCACGCCGAAGATTGGCGGAGTTCCTCCAGGGCGCGTACTGCCGACGCGCTCCGTTCTTCGGCTCCTCATCGTGTCGCGCCATGCTGCTAGGCGCGCTTCTGGGAGCCAATTAGAGTGATTGATACCAAAGAAGACATCATTAGCAACTTCTCCGGTAACCCGACATTCGACGAAGTTGTCGAAGAGCGCATTTCACGGCGAGGTTTCCTAGGAGGTGTGATCGGAACCGCCGGATTGGTAGCCGGGGCTGGTGCCGTCGGCTCGCTCATGAACGCTGTTCCCGCGGAGGCGGCACGGCGGGGCAAGCTTGGATTCACCGGCATCCCCACCTCCACCGCAGACACGGTGACGGTCCCTGAGGGCTACTCCGCCGAAGTGCTGATTGCGTGGGGTGATCCCGTAAGCAACGGGCCTGCCTTTAAGCAGGACGGGAGCAACACCGCCGCAGAGCAGGCCCAGCAGTGGGGCATGCACAACGACGGGTTTGTCTACTTCCCCATCAGCGGCTCAACGCGCGGCCTGATTGCTCAGAACAACGAGTACATCGACCCGGTTCTCCTCTTCACGGACGGGGATGCGGTCTGGGATCAGGAGAAGACCAACAAGGGTCTTGCCGCCCACGGCGTGTCGGTCATCGAGGTGGCGCAGCGCCGCCGCCGCAAGGGTCGCAGGATCGTTTCCGAATGGCGGGTGGTGCGACCGTCCCGTTATGCTCGGCGCATCACCGGCGCTACGCCGATGACCCTCGCGGGCCCCGCCGCCGGCGATCCGCGCCTGATGACCAGCGTGGATGCCACGGGCCGCAACGTCTTCGGCACCCTGAACAACTGCGCCATGGGCTTCACTCCGTGGGGCACCTACCTGGCGTGCGAGGAGAACTTCAACGGTTACTTCGTGCGCGGCTCGGGAACGCAGAGCGTCCTTGAACGGCGCTACGGAATCTCCGCAGGCTCCGGCTACAAGTTCCATGTGACGGACAAACGGTTCCGCGTGGAAGAAGAACCGAATGAAGCGAACCGCTTCGGATATGTCGTGGAGATTGACCCCTTCAGGCCAAGCAGCACCCCGATCAAGCGCACGGCGCTGGGTCGATTGAAGCACGAAGGGGCGTGGGTCCAGGAAGCTCGAGATGGTCGCATCGTCGTTTACACGGGTGACGATGAGCAGTTCGAGTACATCTACCGCTGGGTTTCACGGCTGCCGTGGCAGGTGGCGCGCCGGCGGGGCGTCAGCCCGCTGGATGACGGCATCCTCTACGTGGCGAAGTTCAACGCCAACGGTTCCGGGGAATGGTTGCCGCTCGTTCCAAGCAACCCGGCGCTCGCTGCTTGGACCGCGGCGGACATTGCCATCAACACGCGCGGCGCCGCGGATGCGGTCGGCGCGACAAAGATGGACCGCCCGGAGTGGATCGACACCTTCCCGAAGAGCCTCACTGCCATCGCCACCTTGACCAACAATAGTCGCCGCGGCACAGGCTCCAATCCCGGAGTGGATAAGGCGAACCCGCGCACCCCCAACCCCTATGGGCACGTCATTCGTTGGTGGTACCAGAAGGACTGGACGGAAGGCACCTTCCTTTGGGACATCTTCGCGCTCTGCGGCGACCCGGAGGTCCTGGCTCACAACTCCACCATCATTGGCGACAAGTACGGCTCGCCGGACGGGATCTACGTGGCACCGAGCGGTCGCCTGTGGATCCAGACGGACGTATCCAGCAGCACCGTGGACACCGGGGCTTATGCTGGCTTCGGAAACAACCAGATGCTCTGCGCGGACCCCGTCACCCGGGAGACGCGGCGCTTCCTCGTCGGACCCAAAGGCTGCGAAGTGACCGGCGTCTTCGTCACCCCGGATGAGAAGTCGATGTTCGTCGGCATCCAGCACCCGGGCGAAGCTCCCAGCGGCTCGATCGATCCGGCCAATCCCAAGCAGTACAGCTCCTGGCCGGACGGCGACGCGGGTGGTCGGCCGCGCTCCTCGCTGGTGGTAATCACGAAGGATGATGGCGGGCAGATCGGCAGCTAACCGCGATCAGCTTCGGTCCCAACTCGGCAGCGCCCTGGTAGCTTTAAGGAGCTACTGGGGCGCTGCTTGCTTCCACAGGGTCTCACCGCGCCAAGGCGGCAGAGGACCAGAATCGACGAACACATTCCGCAGATTGCTCCCATCAAGGAACTCCATCGCCAGATAGAGATGGGTGCCGATGGCACCGCTTGTCGGGCGTCCCGAGCCTCGCCGTATTCGAGGACCCGCACCACGTTGGGGTGGTCCACGATGGCCAGTGCACGTGCCTAACGAAGAAGCGCTGGCACAGAGCCTCCCGGTCTGTGGCTGGCAGGAAGGCGGGCGGCATCAGGTCTTTGAGCGCAGCCGTCTCGCCGGTGGGACTTACCGCTAGGAACACGATCCCCATCGCTCTCCGTCCCACCTCGCGCACCACGCGGTATCCAGCCAGGTCCTCTCCGAAGGTCAACTCGGACTTCGTCGTGCTCTCCGACAGTTCTTATCCTGAACTGCGCTACTGAGAACCGCTACCGGCGCGAGATGTAGCGGCTTCCCCGCACGTAGAATCGCCACGGGAGATCCGCCCCTTGTGTGATCCCAATGCGCGTTGTCACCACCGTATCGGTCTCCTGGCCTGGAGTTCCGGTAATCGTAAGTTCACCGCTACTCGTCAGGTCCATCCCATTCTGCATCCCGGCAATCGCAAGGGCCTGGCACAATCGCGCAGGTCCGGCGCAGAGGAGCCGCTCCGTCATCGGCTTCTCGGCTCCAGCTTGACGTCGCTCCCGCATCAACGGGAGGCCTTCCAGCGGCTCCAGGGCGCGGATCAGAACCGCCTCGGCCTGGCCGGCGGGCGCCGTGACAGCGTTGACGCACCAGTGCATTCCGTAGATGTAGTAGACATACGCGTGCCCCGGTGGCCCGAACATCACCCGGTTGCGAGCTGTTTCCCCGCGGTACGCATGGCAGGCTGGGTCCCCTGAGAGATACGCTTCCGTTTCTACGATCTTACCTGCGGTGACGCCCTCTGGCGTGACGCGGATCAGGTGGCAGCCCAAGAGTTCGCGGGCCACGTCAAGGGTCGGGCGGAGATAGAACTCACGCGGGAGTGCCTCATCCAGGTTGACGAGCGTGTGCTCCATCAAGCCATGGGCCGGCGCTTGCTCAGCGCCTTGGCGGAGGTGTCGGCGGCATCGATCCCCTGCTCCGTGAGCAGCCGCTCGATCAGGAGGTAGAAGGCGCCCCGGTCCGCGCCCCGGACGACCGCCGCTTCATGCGCCTCGCTCAACACCATCGGGTAGCCGTGGCCGGCGTTGCGCTGGTCCCAGAGCGCGGCGTGGAGGCGCTCCATCAGGATGGGATCTTCCCAGACCCAGCGCGGGGTCTCCACGCGAGCAATCTCGCCGCCTCGCTCCTTCGGCCCGGTGTTGAGGTAGAAGAACCCGGCGGTCCCCGCATCGCCTGTGCTCTTCTTCCAGACCTCCGACTTCAACTCCAGGATCTCCGTGCGCATACCGGGTTCTTTTATCAGCAACTCCGTTACTTCCACGTCACGCAACCCAGCCAGCGGCGCATGGTGCGCATCCGGCGCAGGCTCATCGAATCGCCGGATGACCGACGCCTTGCAGGCTGCACAGAGCGCCTTGTTCGGCTCCAGCAACTCCGGGCACATGGAGAATCGGAGCAATATGATCCACTCGACCGCGCAACTCCGAGAGATGTAGCCGGCAATGGCGACCCGGTGCCGCTGTGCCGTCTCCAACAGGCGTGTGAAGGCTTCGATGATGGATGACGTGGATCTGGCGGACCAACGCGGATCAGAATGGATAGGGTGCACGGATGGCAGAAATTAATCAGATTGCCATGGAACTGAGCAGAAGCGGGTCGGGATGGCGAGACCGATTCACAATTGCGAGGCGTTAAGCATTCCGGAGGCGTCTGCTTCAGTTGAGATCCAGCTGCGAGAATCCGCCACTACACCGGCGCCTCCGCATAGCTCCTGAAGGCCGCGTCAGTACAGCCCACAACCATGCTTTTCCTACACCATCGATGGACACGAGGGGTGACCCTCCTCACGGTCGCCGGCCTGAGCCTGGGGCTGACGGCGCAGGCGGGAACCGCAGCCACGAAAGACGGGGCGCTTCGCAGGCCGAATCGCAGGCCGAATGTCATCCTGATCATTACGGACGACCAGGGCTACGGCGACCTCTCTGCCCATGGCAACCCGGTGCTCAAGACGCCACACCTCGACCGGCTCCACGCCGAGAGCGCCCGGCTCACGAACTTCCACGTTGACCCCACCTGCGCCCCCACCCGCGCCGCCCTGCTCACCGGCCGCTATAGCACCCGCTCCGGCGTCTGGCACACTGTCGGCGGGCGTTCGTTGCTGGCGCGGGACGAGACTACCCTGCCGCAACTGTTCCGCAAGGCCGGCTACCGCACCGCGCTGTTCGGCAAGTGGCACCTGGGGGACAACTACCCACTCCGCCCCTGCGACCGTGGGTTCGATGAGAGCCTCTCTCACGGCGGAGGCGGCGTTGGCCAAACCCCCGACCATTGGGGCAACGACTACTTCGACGACACCTACGAGCGCGCCAGTCGTCGCGGAAGCCGGGTTGAGGTGCGCAAGGAGCCGCAGCAGGGCTACTGCACCGATGTCTGGTTCCGCCAGGCACGCCGCTGGATCGAGGGCCGCGCAACGCGCAAGGATCAGCCCTTCTTCCTCTACCTGGCCCCCAACGCCCCGCACGCCCCCTACCGCGCCCCCGCAGCCGAGGTCGAGCCCTATCGCAAGCAGGGATTGCCTGAGCAGCAGGCGACCTTCCTTGGCATGATCGCCAACCTGGACCGTAACGTCGGTGATCTCCGACAGTTCCTTCGGGAGAGTGGTCGTGACCGAGACACGCTGCTCCTCTTCATGACCGACAACGGCACCGCCCTCGGCCATCGGGTCTTCGATGCAGGAATGCGAGCCGCCAAAGGCAGCGAGTACGAGGGCGGGCATCGGGTTCCCTGCTTTGTCCACTGGCCCGCGGGAGGTCTGAATCAGGGTCGCGACCTGACGCAACTGACCGCCCACCTCGATCTTCTTCCCACTCTCGCGGAGTTGTGTCGGCTACCACTCCCGGAAATGCCGCTCGACGGGAAGAGCCTCGTCCCGCTCCTTCGGGGGAGGGTTGGGGAGTGGCCGGAGCGCACGCTCTTCGTCCATTCACAGCGGGTGCAGGAGCCGGTGGAGTGGAAGCAGTCCGCCGTGATGACCGACCGCTGGCGGCTGATCAACGGCCAGGAGCTTTATGATCTTCAGGCCGATCCTGGCCAGAAGCGCAACGTTGCCCTCGACTATCGCGGACCGACGCTCACCCTCCGCCGCGCCTATGAGACGTGGTGGGAGAGCCTGGGACCCGCCCTGCGGGAGTCCGTGCCGGTAGTCGTCGGGTCGAAGGAGGCGCCGGAAACGATACTCACCGCCCATGACTGGCGCGCCGAGACCGCCGAGGTGCCCTGGGACCAGGAGCTGATCCGCAGGCAGCCCCTGGTCAATGGTTGGTGGGAGCTAGAGGTGGCCCGGACCGGCACCTATCGCGTCACTCTCCGCAGCCATCCCCAGGAAGCCGCCTCCGCGCCACCCCTCGACGCGATCCATGCGCGCATCGTTGCCACCACCGGCCATGGCCAGCAGACCCGTCCAGTGATCGATGGCGGCGGTCAGCAGGGCTCCCCACCCGAAGTGACGGCGTCGGCCCCCATTGACCCGAATTCCCGCCGAGTGACCCTGCACGTCAACCTCCCCAAGGGCCGTACCCGGCTCCAAACCTGGCTCACCCGGTCGGATGCCAAGTCACGTGGGGCGTTCTACGTCACCCTCACTCGCAGTACCCAACGTGATTGAGTCCGACGGAAGCCATTGCTTGCCCACGGTGATGTCCACTCTTCAGAGGGGCATACTTAGGCACCCAAGTGGGCACGATCCAGGGCCCGACACAACCGCGCGGATCAGCACCGCTTCGGCCTGACCCCTCCATTTCCACGATCTTACCTGCGGTGACGCCCTCTGGCGTGATGCGCACCAGTCGGCAGCCCAGCAGATCGCGGGCCACTTCCAGGGTCGGTCGGAGGTAGAACTCGCGAGGGAGTGCAGCTTCTGCTTGGGTGAGCGCTTGATCCATCAAGCCATGGGCCGGCGCTTGCTCAGAGCCTTGGCGGAGGTTCCGGCGGCATCGACCCCCTGCTCCATGAGCAGCCGCTCGATCAGGAGGTAGAAGGCGTCCCGGTCCGCGCCCCGGACGACCGCCGCTTCATGCGCTTCGCTCAGCACCATCGGGTAGCCGTGGCCGGCGTCGCACTGGTCCCAGAGCGCGGCATGGAGGCGCTCCATCAGAACAGGGTCCTCCCAGACCCAGCGCGGGGTCTCCACGCGAGCAATTTCGCCGCCGCGCTCCTTCGGTCCGGTGTTGAGGTAGAAGAAACCGGCGGTGCCCGCATCGCCGGTGCTCTTCTTCCAGACCTCCGACTTCAACTCCAGGATCTCCGTGCGCATACCCGGCTCCGGGAGCAGCCGCTCAACCACCTCCACGTCGCGTAAGCCAGCCAGAGGAGCGTGGTGCGCATCCGGCGCGGGCTCATCGAAGCGGCGGATGACGGATGCCTTGCAAGCAGCGCAGAGCACCTTGTCCGGCCCGAGCAGGTCTGGGCACATGGAGAAGCGGAGCAAAGTGATCCACTCCACAGCGCGGCTCCGGGAGATGTAACCGGCAATGGCGACCCGCTCCCGCCGCGCCGTCTCCAGCAGTCGCGTGAATGCCTCAATGATGCGCCGTTGCTCCGACTCCGGCTTCAGATCGAGGATCATGCGCCATTGGATCAGCGGTCCATCAAGTAGCAGCACCGTCCGCTCTGGATCGGCCTCCGTCTCGATCAGTCGCGTCGCCCAACTGAGCTCCGCTTCAAGCCGATCGACTTCCACGCGGCCTCGGACGCTCACCGCCGCAGCGCGCGCATCCGATCCACCCTCCTCTTCCGTCGGCACCGCTGTCCGGCGCGGTGGATAGAGAATCGGATAGGACGCCAGCGCGGAGGGCGGTCGGCCATCCACCGGACCGTAGCGAAGCACGACCGTCCCCACGTTCACCACGTACCACGGTGCCACGTGATGGTAGTCCGGGGCTACCTGGGAGCCGTCCATCGCAAGGAGCGTATACTCCTCGGCGACCGGAAAGCGGTGGGTCGCAGACATCGGCCGTCCGTCAACGGGGAGGGCCATGTCGACATTCAGCGCTTCCAACACCTCGCGGAGGTGGGGGATAGCCGCAGCGACCGTTACCTGCGTCTTGCCCAGCTCGCGGCGCTCCACCGTTTGCCGTGCGGAAGCGACCATCTCGCCCGCCAGCCGGTGCATCTCTCCAACCAAGGCGTCGAGGTCAAGCATAGATGTACGGCGAGCGGAAGCTGGGCAAGCCGACTAGGCCAGGTGCGCGGGTCACAGAAGCTCAAGCTCTCGCAGGATGGCGGCAATCGTCTCCCGCTTTTCTGGGGAGAGCGGCTGCAGCGGCGCGCAGGCCTTGGCGGAGCAGATTCCCTGCAACTCCAGCGCCGTCTTAATGCAGACGATGGGCGCGCCGTGAGTGACAAGGTCCATCAGCCGGTGGACGCGCGCTTGGAGCGGTGGAAGGGCGTCGAGGTCCCGGCGCACGGCCGCGTCGTAGACGTCCAGCATTAGCTGCGGATCGATACTGGCGATACCTGGCACCGCGCCTTGACCTCCGGCCAGCACGGCGGCGGCGGCAAGCGGCGGTGTGCCCACTAGGGCGGCTTTTCCCAGGCCACGAAAGCGCTCCAAGATGCGCTGGAAGTGGACGAAGTCACCGCTGGAGTCCTTGGCCCCGACAACGTTCGGTAGTTCGCCGATGCGCGCCATGGTCTCCGGTGAGAGCATGACCTTGGTTGTGCTGGGGATGTTGTAGATCACCACCGGCAGGCCGGTTGCGGCAGCGCATGCCCGGTAGTGCGCCAGATGCTCAGCCTCGCCGCGACTCGGGAAGTAGTGCGGCGGGGCGACCGCAACCGCAGTTGCGCCGCCTGCCTCGGCGGCGCGGATGTTGTCGATGGCGCGCGCGGTGCTGGAAGCCATCGTGCCGACGATGAGCGGCACGCGTCCCGCCACCATTCGGTTGGCGGTGCGGAGGGCGTGGTCCCGGACGGCGTCCCGCAGAGCGGGCTGTTCCCCGGTGCTGCCGAGGAAGAAGAGCGCGTGAACGCCCGCGCCGACCACCTTCTCCAGCAGTCGCTCCAGGCCGGCTTCATCGACCGTCTCATCCTCACGCAGCGGTGTGACCACCGGCGGAACGATTCCCTTTAGCTCGAACATCGGCGACCTCGATTCGAACGGTGAATGCGCTATCAGAGAATCACGGGTTGCCCGGTGCGAACCGATTCCGCCTCTGCGAGGACGGTGGCGAGGCTTTCGCGGGCGGTGCGGGCGTCCAGTGCCACCGGTAGCTGTCCGCTCCTCACGCCTTCCACCGCCGTACGAAGCTGCTCCGCAAACGCGTCCGTGATGCGCGGCGCGATCTCCGACTTGCCGCCGTCGTCCGTGTAGAGCTCCAGTTTGGGAGTGGTGCTGCTGTTGTGCTTCAGCATGGCGCGCTGGAAGTAGACGTCGAAGCCGTGCTCGAACTCCAGCCCCTTCTGCGCGACGGCTCCGCCCTGCGCCGTCACCACGCGGTTGCTGCCTGGATAGACGTACTGGGTTACCAAGTACTCGATCTCGCCCTGCGCGGAGAGGGTGCCGGTGCTGGAAACGGCAGCCGGCTTCCCGAAGAGGTACTGGACGAAGTCGGTGTCATGGATGTGGAGATCGACAATTGGCCCTCCGGTCTTGGACGGGTCCGCGAACCAGCTCTTCTCGCCGCCCCAGTCCGGGCGGGCGATCACGCGCTTGAAGTGCGCTCCGCGAAGTTCGCCGTGCTCCCCGCTCTCTACCAGTTCCTTGATCGCGGCGAACTCCGGCCAGAAGCGAAGCACCTGAGCCACCATCAGCAACTTCCCAGCGGCCTCGGCGGCAGTGATCATTGCGTCGGCATCCGCGAGCGAGAGCGCGATCGGCTTCTCCACCAGGACATGCTTCCCGGCGGCAAGCGCGCGGAGGGCCACGTCGCGGTGGAGATGGCTCGGGAGGCAGAGATCGATGAGGTCGATCTCGGGGTCGGCCAGCAGCGTGTCGAGATCGTCGTACTTAGTAATGCCGGTCAGGTCCTGCTCTCCGCCCGCCCCGCCGAAGTTGCCCCGGACGTTCTTCCAGTCTCCAGCCAGCTTCTTGGCGTCCCGAGTGAAGATGGCGGCGACTTTCGCGTCCTTCACGCTCTGGTAGGCCTTGAAGTGAGTGACCCCCATGAATCCGATGCCGGCGATACCTATGCGCACCATGCCGTCGCTCCATCCTGCAATAGTTGGGCTTCCACGTTCCAGAATGCCCGTCGGGCAGCCAGCCCCTGTGCTCGATCTCCGGATGGTTCCACCGAACGGCACTGGAACTCCTGCCCCAGTGTCCCCATCGGTCGTGATGCCGGTGTCTCCGGGAGGAGAGTTCGCGCTCGCCTCGCAGAGAGCATCAGCCCCTGGTTGGTTGAAATGCATGGTAGCTAGTGTTCATGTTTTACAGGGGGGTGGGGGGGACTAATTGGTCCTGGAGTGTAATGGCGAATGCAGAATGCAGAATTCAGAATGCAGATGATCGCAGGTGGAGGGGCTGTGCGCCGAAGGGACTACGAGCATGCCGTGCAGGGTTCTGGGTTCAGAGTGCAGATGATTGCAGGGTGGGAGGCTGTGGCCTTGGAGGAATCGCGGACGTGCCGGATAGGGTCCGGGGTCTAGTCCCAGGTCGAGGGCCTCAGCCCGCGTTGACCGCCGGCGGTGGCTGCTTGTGCGGTCCTCGGCTACTTAGCGCGTCGACCGAGGGCTCCGTCTTTAAGCGTCTCGCTTTCCAGGCCCAGGATGGGTGACCTACACCTGGGGACCGCACCCTTTCGCGGGAGGGTGGCACTGTCACCGACGACCGCGCGAATTGACCGCAGCGAGGGCGGAACCGCCCGGGGGAAAGAGGTGAAGACAGGCCTGTAAGCCGGGTTCTGTACCCTTGCGGGTGACGGCCATCTCTCTGGGCGCGGCGTCGCCACCGCGCTCTAGCAACCTACCGCAACCGTAGCGGACGGGTCATCCTGGTTGCCTTGGTCTTGCTCCGGGCGGGGTTTACCTAGCCCCCGACGTTACCGCCGGGGCTGGTGCGCTCTTACCGCACCGTTTCACCCTGACCTCCAGCCCCTTGGTCCCCCGCTCCTCCGGGTCAAGCCCGACGCGGCGCGGCGCCCCGGCGGGCGCCTCTGGAGGCGGTCTGCTTTCTGTTGCACTTTCCGTGAGCCTTGCGGCCCCCCAGGCGTTACCTGGCGCCCTACCCTCTGGAGCCCGGACTTTCCTCGCGCCTTGCGGCACGCGGCCGTCCGGCCTGTCTTCGAATGCATGGTAGTGAGCGTGCGCCGCCAGGGTCAACCGTCGTCTGCGGGTTTGACATGGCCCCTGGCACTTGGGTGTACGAGCAAGCATTGGAAACTTCGGTCGCACACCAAGCAATAGTTAGGACACTTGCACTTTGGCCGTGGTGGCTGCACTCAGGTATCAGACGGTTTTGGCAGTGTCCAAATGACGGTATACCTGGATACCGATCTTCCGAGTGCCCAACTCCTTCGCCTACCACCTGAGAGGCCCTTCTCTGCTCGCAGAGACTGTGGCCCCCTGAGAGGCGAGCGTCAGGGGCGATCTACCATCCGGTTTCCTACGGTGGGTGCCTGGCGAGAGGCGACGAGTTGTAATGGCGATGCCCTCTGCTTTGCTCGAAACCCCCTGTGAGTTCGACCTACCCGGCGATCTGTCAGCAGTCAACGGTTGCGACGCGTCCGGAGAACCCGAGGCGTGGATGGCGCGCCTTGAGCCTTATTGCCAACGTCTCATCCGCCAGTACGGCAGCAGCCGAGAGTTGCGGCAGGACCTGCAGGGCGAGCTTTACCTGAGCCTCTGCAAGCTTCTCCATGACTTCGACCCAGCCCGTGGCGTGCCGCTGGACGCGTACCTCTACTCCAAGCTACGTTCCACGGCGTTCACGTATGCCCGCAGCGAGTGGCGGCGAGAAGCGCGCGAACTGGCGGCGTCACGATTGGCTGGGAATACGCTTGAGGGCATGCCGGTCGACGGGTGGGCGCGGCTGGAGGCGGAGCCGGAGCGAGGCTTCGCGGAAGGGGTCCACCTACGGGAAAGTCTTCTCCGCGCGATGGAGAGCCTGAGCGCCCGGCAGCGCTCCGCGATCTTCCTGCGGTACTTCCAGCAGCGCGAATACGAAGAGATCGCGGGGATGCTGGGTATCCAGGCGGTAACGGTTCGAAGCCTGGTCCGGCACGGCCTGCGGCACCTTAGAGAGGCGCTTCGCGGTGAGGGTCGCGGCGGCAGAACCGCTCGTGGGTTCGCAGGCGACAGCGATCTGTAGCGTCGCTTCACTCGGAGGAGAGCGGGATGGTGCGCTCCTGCACTACGGGTCGAGGATCTCTTGATCCCTCCAGGGTCGGCCGCTTCTTGAACAGCGGCGCAAGCACGGTCAGGCTGCCTAGGAGCAGCAGGCTGGTCAGGCAGAGCAACAATGCGGCCTCGAAACCCTCCGCTCCTGCCGACCAGTAGAGCGGCAGGGTGCTGTTGGCGCTGAAGATCGCCACAAAGGGCCGGAAGATCGGTGCCGGAAGTCCCATTGCGCTGACGGGAAGACCAACCACCGACTGAACGGTCAGCCATGCCGTCCAGGTGAAGACGGAGGGCCAGATGCTCCGTGCCTTCAATGTCTGCCACGCCAGGAAGATCCCGGTGAATACCAGAGGCACCGCCAGCCAGGGATGCTCACGGAAGTGCGGGTGCTGGGCGTGGAAGAGAGCGAAGGCCACGGCGCTGAGGGTCACGGCAAGCAACTCGCCCCACTTCTCTCCCAAGGCCTTGCTGCCCGCCCGCTGAAGTGCCGTCATCAGGTAGCCGCGCAGTGCTGCACCTTCCAGTGCGGCGAGCGGCAGCGCAAGGATGAAGGCGGCGGGTGGTGCCAGCAGCGCAATCCAGCCGAAGTTGGGCAAATCGAAGGCAGGAGTGAGGGTGACGCGCGCGCGGCCCGCGTTGACCCCGACCACCGCAACCGCCCACAACGCTCCGACGATTGTAGCGGTGAGCAGGGCGCCGGGCCGCACGCCTTCCCACGCCAGCCCCAGGTCAGCCACTGATCGACGCTCCAGAACGCGTCCCAGCCCAGTGGTGAGGAGCAGGACCATGAGGAAGCTGCCCCACGTGAACGCCGCAAATAGCAGCAGCCAACCTGCCCAGCCGATGCCGCTGATGCTCATGAGGTCGCGCAGGTCGGCGGCGCGGCCGGTGGCCAGGACCGCGAACTTGACCAGCAGCATCGGAGATTGTGCCACCGAATAGATCACCGGCAGCAGGATGGCGAGCACCACTAGGTAGAGGGCCGCGCTGAGCCAGCCGGACAGCTTGGGTTGCGGGGCAGGGGTTCCCACATTGCCGGGGTCCATCCGCGTGCCGGACTGCGCGGCTGCCCGCTGCGGCTTGCGGCCAGTGGCAACTGACTGGACCCGCTCGAAGCACTCTCCGCAGTAACTCCGGCCGAGGAGCGGTCGAAGGCACTCGCCGCAGAAGGGGCGCGCGCAGTATTCGCAGGCGGCGCCGGTCTCCCGGTCGGGATGCTGGGTGCAGAGGGGCAAGGGAGCCTCGGGAGTGAGCGGGCCTGGCGACGGCGACTTCGGCGAGCACCCGAAAAGGGGTCCGCAGGCCACCCCTTCAGTTTAGCGGATGAAGATCGGGTTGCCGTAAATCCATGGCCTCGGCTCTCCCGCAACCGTCAGCCACGCCTCCACCCGATAGACGCCCGGCTCTTTGACGGCGTGGGTCAGCGTGTCGCCCTCGGCGCGCGCCACTTCGGCACCATTTCGCATGAGGCGGAGCGTGGCGGGGATCGGCGACTTCGCCGTGAGGGTTGGCTCGTCCTTGAGCATCGCGCCCTCGCCCATCTGCCGCACGCTGTTCCCGCTCGTGGCGGTGTACTGGAAGCCGGTGGGGTCCGCCATCCAATCGAACGCGACGTAGGCGCGTCCCTGTTTCAGCGCTTCGAACAGCTTCGTCTCCGTGACCGGATCGGCTCCGATAACCAAGAGATGGGTGCTTACGTAGCCGAAGCTGACGGGATAGGGGTCGAGGCGCTGGTCGAGAGTGGTCCCGTCGGCGGCCGGCTTGCCCAGCAGCAGGAGGGGGACCTTGGCGCGCGGGATCTCCGAGACCAGGGCTCCCAGCGCATCCGTGACGCGCACCGTTTCGCCCTCCAGGGCCACGCGGATCCCGACATTCTGATGCGCGTCGTTAGCCGCGATGCCGACCACCCGCCGCTCCTCGCCGCGCTCCAGGAGGCCGGCGTTCAGGCGGTCCCACCGCGCCAGGACCTCCTTCTGCTCATCGAAGATGCTGGCGTAGGCTTCTATGGGATAGCGCTTGAAGATCCCGAAGACGGTGAGCAGCTTGAAGACGCCGCCCTCGCGCAGCCCCTTGAGGAATTCCTCGTAGCCGCTGTCCATGGCGTCCGCGTGGGCGTTGTAGATCTCCATGCCGGTGAATGGCGGGAGGTCCCACGCCGCGTCGTCCTTGCGCTGCTCTGGATGCGCGATGAACGTGACCGCGTCGGGCTTCACCTTTCGGAGGACCTCAGCCGTCTTCATTTCGGGAGTCCATTCAGCACCGTCGGTCTTCCAGAGCAGGAGGCCGTCGCTGAGCTCCGCGCCGGGGACGAAGAGGACGCCGTCCTTCACGCCGCGCAGCCCCTGGGTGAACCACTTGCGGTCGGCGGTCGGGTGCTCCGTCATGAAGACCGCCCGCACCCCTGCTGCCCGGGCCGCCGCAACAATCTCCGCCTCCGTTCCGCGCGAATCATGGGAGAGCGAGGAATGGGCGTGAAGGATGCACCGCACGTCCGTGTAGCCAGTGTCAGGCCGCACCGCCTTTGCGGACGCCTCCTGGAGAGCGGTGCGACTCTTGCGCAGCGCGGAGAGCTTTGGCTCCGTGAGTCGGTCGGAGAGCGAGGCGGCAGCCACCGGCACTGCCAGCGAGAGCGAAAGCCAGGGGAGCGCGTGCCGGATTCTGAGCGTCATCACGACTCTCCTTCGCAGGGCGGCCGAAGCCGAAGATTACGGGGCTTCAACATCATAGCCCCTCCTGGCCAGGGCGTTCCGCTCCGACCAGTTCAATTAGACTGCGCCGAAAAGCGAAGTATAGGCAGACGCTGAACAGTATACTTGCTCTCTGCACACAGGGAGTCGCGCGGGAGAATCGCCTTTGCTCACCCCTTTTAGCGGCACAATCGACGCCGCATTCATTGAGGATGTCCACGCGTTGTACGTTCATCGGAATCCGCTCTTTCCGATTGGATACGGGGCGATGGGCATGGTGATGCTGGGCCTGGGCGTCTATCGTGGCAGCGAGACCGCAATCGGCGACAGCCTCTTCTTCGGGGTCGCCGCTGCCAGTCTTCTCACATTTGCATTCGCTCTCCCACAGATTGGATGGAAGTGGTGGTGGCCTCGCTTCGAAAGCGAATTTGGCCCGAACCTCTTCGGAGAGATCACCTCGGACGGCATACGTTGGGCCGCCGAACCAGAGCCTATCCCTTGGTCCGCGTTCATTGCAATCAAGGCGGATGAGCGGGCGGCGCTTCTCTACATCTCGAAGCTTGAGGCTTTGCCGCTGCATCGCTCCATGTTCACCGATAGCGAGTGGCAGACTGCACTCAGCCTCCTACCGGGCAAGAACCGACCTCCAAAGCTCTAGTGGGTGGTCAAGTGAGGTCTGTTTCTCCCGGAACTGCTTGTGTGCGTGGGCACAGGCATCTGATGATTGGGGCGCAACCCGAGAAGAGTGCTGCCTCGGCGCAGGCGGCGATCAGGCGAGGATGTCCTGGATCACGGTGCCATGGACATCCGTGAGGCGGCGCTGGATGCCGTTGTGGTAGTAGGTGAGCCGCCGGTGGTCGATGCCCAGCAGGTGCAGCTTGGTGGCGTGGAAGTCATAGACGCTGACCGGGTTGACCGTGGCCTTCCAGCCAACCTCATCCGAGGCGCCGTAGGAGATCCCATGCTTCAGCCCCGCCCCGGCGACCCACGCGGTGAACGTCTCCGGGTTTTGGTCGCGGCCCGTGCCGACCTTCTCCTTGTCCGACTGCGAGTAGGGCGTGCGGCCGAACTCCGTTTTGAAGATCACCCGGGTGTACGCATAAAGCGGCGATGCCAGTCCGAGCCGCTCCATCAATTTCGGGAACGGCTCCGAACGTATCCTGGCCAAGTCGGTGACCAACTCCACGCGACGCGCGTGCCAGACTTCGATCGCGTCTGACAATCGGACCAGTTCCTCGTGCTCTTGTGGAGTGAGCGTCTCCTCACCGCGCTTGGTGCTTAGTTCCCGATAACGGGTCCAGACCGGCACGGCCAATCGTTCTCCAATGGCTGCGAGCAACTCGTCCTCACGCGTCCCGGGCGCTTTCACGTACCCGACACGCGCTCGGACGGCATTCTCGACCAGCGCACGTGGCTCCAACCCCTCGCGATGCGCAATCTCACGCACAGCTTGCGCGAGTTGATCGTCCAGCTCGATGGTTAGACTCATCCCGGTTACTCCCGGACGTACAGTTCCCCGCCGAGGGCGCGAAACTCTTCCGCCTTCTGCTTCATGCCCTCTTCCACCGAGACCGGTGACTCCTCACCCAGCATCGGCAGCTCCTGCCGGGCGGCGAACTCCCGGACCTCCTGGGTGATCTTCATGCTGCAGAACTTGGGTCCGCACATGCTGCAGAAGTGAGCCACCTTGGCACCCTGAGCCGGCAATGTCTCGTCATGGAAGGCGACCGCGGTGTCCGGGTCGAGGCTGAGGTTGAACTGGTCCTCCCAGCGGAACTCGAAGCGGGCCTTGCTCAGAGCGTCGTCGCGGACCTGGGCGCCGGGGTGGCCCTTGGCGAGGCCGACGATTTTGTAGGTGGCCTCTCCCCGGAGGGCTACACTCTTTGTTCTGGCAAGTTGTGGCGGCGACGGAACTCATCTCGCCGTTGTCGTAGCTCCTGTTCCGTTTCCCCTCCAGGCCATGGTCCGGTCCATGTCTTGATTAGCAGCCACACCTCCGGTTCCATCTCGTCCAACCGTTTCTCGCGGGAAATCTGGTCACACGATGCTTTGATTCGTTCGTAATCGTTTAACTGTAGGGTATAGATCCACAGCTCCACATGCCGAGCAAAGTACTGGCGAGTAAACTCAAGGCGCGGTTTGGATTCAACCGGTGGGAAATCTCGCCTGAGCTGTTGCTCAACCTGCTCCAGCATGCGATCAACGTCTTGCGTGGGCATCTTCTCTCCTTCAGGATCCAATGATCTTGAGCGCAGCTTTCAAGAGATCCCCGGCAACCTGAATATTAAAGTTGGCCGCGTCTCTCCAGGCGTTCCCAGTGATAGTCTCATTAGGACGGACATCCGGCGGAGTCCGCTGGACCGCATATGGGGAGTAGTCGGCAACGTGCCGGTTCGTGCGTGCCTCGACCAGTCGGGAGTGGACTTCTGGGGCTAGCCCGGACCGGCCGCAGAAATCGTTATGGGTGAGAAGCTTCTTGAGTTGTTTGAGGCTCTCCTGGTGTCCATCCGGGTCCCACTTGTTCCACCACAGCGCCATGACCCTGACAGAGTGATGGGCGCTGTAGTAGCCCCGGCCGACAGCAGTCCTGAGGCTCTCCTCGTCGTCAGCTCGCGCGATGAGTTTTGCCATTTCGATGCATCCATCCGCGCGGCCAAGCCGGTCGAGGCATACATCTTCGACTGCGGCGTGTAACCGAATTCTGAGATTGCTCCCGGGAAAAGCGGCCTCCTGCTCCGCAATGGTGGTTTGCTCCGCACACGTCAGGCGTGCCACGAAGATGAGGGTCTCTCTTGGTTCAGCCATTTTACCTGTTACACACCCTTATCGAGCTTGGGTGTCTTGGACGTAGAGCTTGCCGCCGAGGGCGCGGAACTCTTCCGCCTTCTGCTTCATGCCCTCTTCCACGGAGACCGGTGACTCCTCACCCAGCATCTGTAGCTCCTGCTTGGCGGCGAACTCCCGGACCTCTTGGGTGATCTTCATGCTGCAGAACTTCGGACCGCACATGCTGCAGAAGTGAGCTACTTTCGCCCCCTGAGCCGGCAATGTCTCGTCATGGAAGGCGACCGCGGTATCCGGGTCGAGGCTGAGGTTGAACTGGTCCTCCCAGCGGAACTCAAAGCGGGCCTTGCTAAGGGCGTCGTCGCGGACCTGCGCGCCGGGGTGGCCCTTGGCGAGGTCTGCGGCGTGGGCGGCAATCTTGTAGGTGATCACGCCGTCCTTTACGTCCTTCTTGTTCGGCAGCCCCAGGTGCTCCTTGGGGGTGACGTAGCAGAGCATGGCGGTCCCGTACCAACCGATCATCGCCGCGCCGATGGCGCTCGTGATGTGGTCGTAGCCGGGAGCGATGTCGGTGGTCAGCGGCCCGAGGGTGTAGAAGGGCGCCTCGTGGCAGATCTCGAGCTGCTTGTCCATGTTCTCCTTGATCAGGTGCATCGGCACGTGGCCGGGCCCTTCGATCATCACCTGGACATCATGCTTCCACGCCACCTGGGTCAGCTCTCCCAGCGTCTCCAACTCCGCGAACTGGGCCGCGTCGTTGGCGTCCACGATGGCGCCGGGGCGGAGGCCGTCACCCAGGGAGAAGGCGACATCATACGCCTTCATGATCTCGCAGATCTCCTCGAAGCGGGTGTAGAGGAAGCTCTCCTGGTGATGGGCCATGCACCACTTCGCCATGATGGAGCCTCCCCGGGAGACGATGCCGGTCATCCGCTTGGCGGTGAGCTGGATGTAGCGCAGCAGCACGCCCGCGTGGATGGTAAAGTAGTCGACCCCCTGCTCCGCCTGCTCGATGAGGGTGTCTCGGTAAAGCTCCCAGGTGAGGTCCTCCGCGACGCCGCCGACCTTCTCCAGCGCCTGGTAGATCGGCACGGTGCCGATGGGGACGGGGCTGTTGCGGACGATCCACTCGCGGGTCTCATGGATGTTCTTGCCGGTGGAGAGGTCCATCACCGTGTCCGCGCCCCACTTGGTGGACCACTGGAGCTTCTCGACCTCTTCCTCGATGGAGCTGCAGTGGTCCCCCAAGTGGGGCGCGGACACGGTGATGGACCTCTCCACCGGCAAGAACATCCATGAGACCCGGGAGTGGATCATCCGCAACAGCCCCGTGCCCATTGGGACCGTGCCG
>JANPLG010000449.1:0-7560 GCA_031426395.1 Actinomycetes bacterium | reverse complement strand
GTAGATCCCGGCAAACGTTGCACCGAAGGAAGCCGGACAGGCGGGACCGGCCCAGGACGCTGGCGAGGCTTCCTTGTCAAAGACGGCAACTTCACCGGAAAGGGGCGGGCGGAGACGGGCGGAGACGGACCGCCCTACCGTCCTCTCACCCGTCTAACTGAGACGAGCGAGGGAGACACGAGACAGTTTCTCGCTTACGGCCTGCCCGTACCCAATCCGAAATCCGAGATGAGCGTCACCGCACGGGTCGTGGGACCAGCTGGCGGAGGAGTAGCAGCTCCCGCAGGAGGCCTTGATCGGATAACCCGGCGGCGTAGCGTGGTGCGTCCTCTGGGCGGAGGTCGTCCCTGGCCGAGACGCCTCCGTAGAGCTTCACCAGCTCCTCCTGCGAGGCGGGCATGCCGTCCATGCGGACCGGGTTAGCCGCCATAGAGGTACGGGGATGGCACAGGGCGGCGATCTGCGGGATATCCCCTACCCGCGCAAGGCCCGGAGCGAATACGGCCATCCGCTGCTGGTGCGGCAGCGAGTCGCTGCGGAAGCTGGCGAGGGATTCCACGGTCACCGCTCCGTGCAGCTCTGGCCCCACGGCGCAGGCGCACAGCGCCGCCATCCCCGCCTCGCGGATTCCGATGACGACCACCGGCACCTCTTGAGAAGTGCGCTCGCCCTGAAGGGCGCGCGTCAACCAGAGCACGTCATGCACCCACTGCCCCAGCAGCGGGCGACCGATCCAGGCACCCCACTCCACGAGGTTGTGATCGTCGATGCCGCGAACGCCGTCCTGGTTCGGCAGCGCCAGAGAGCCGCAGCCGCGAAGATCAGGGGCCGCGATCCCGTAGCCCTCGCGCATGAGCGCCTGTGCCAGCGTCGTCCGCATGGCCTCGGCGCGTCCGCCGGGATGAAGCAGGATGATCCGGGTAGCGCCCGGCCGAGCGTCGCCATTCGATAGGACGGGAACAGTCACACCCTCTTCCGTCTCAAGACGCCACTCCTGGCCCGCGCCCTTCAGGGTGGGCTGGGGTCCGGCATCCGGCAGCAACAGCAATTCCCGCAACTGCTTGCGACGGTTGGCGCGTCCCTGCTTTCCTTCACGCGCAACGGACTTCCGCGCCATTTCCCATCGTCCGCTCACCCATGCCTGGGTGGTCATGACCCGCGCGGGTCTGGCCGCCGGAGGGTAGCAGGCGAGCGCGGCGGGGTCTTCGACCTTCACCTCCGGCTCTGGGATCGGAGAGCCATCCCCTTTCTCCTTAAGGATGCGTGTCATCCAGCCGTACATCGCTTCCCGCATCGGGCGGCTGTAGTCGTGGCCGCTCTCGAAGAGCTGGTGGCGGAGGCGGTCCTCCGCGCCCACGGCACGGAAGTAGGCGCGCGTGCCGTCAAGGGCAGCCGCAGAAGACTTCGGACCGAAGTGGTAGGTATCCCGGGTGGCGGTGATCACCATCACCCCACCCGGCGCCACCAGCCCGAGGAGGTCGCCTTCTTCCGCGAAGGTCAGCCCGCCCGGTACGACCTCATCCACGCAGCAAGCGGTGCGGAGGTAGTCATGCCAGGTGCCGACACTGCAGACGGGGACCGCGCACTTGATGCGTGGGTCAAAGGCGCTGAGGCTGGTGGTCTGGTTGCCGCCGCCGCTGGCCCCGGTGCAGCCGATTAGGCGGTCGTCCACCTCCGGGCGCGACTGGAGGTAGTCCAGCGCCCGGACGTTGTCGTAGAGCTGCAGCCCCCAGAGAGGCGTGCCGACCGGCCAGAGGCTGGCCCCGAGGAGGCCTCCGTGATACTCGTTCTCCCCGGGGCGGGTGCCGCGCTCCCCAGCACCCCACGCATCCGGCGCGAGCACGAAGAACCCGAGCTTGGCGAGGCCGATGCACCGGCTCTGCACCACCGGATCACGCCGAGCGCCGGCCCAGTGTCCATGGACGCAGAGCACGGCGGGAAACGGCCCGCTGCCGCTGGGAACGTAAGCGTTGGCGGTGGTGAAGACCCCAGTGCGGGTCTGGAAGATGATACGCTCGATCCGGTAGCCATCCCGGTTTAGCGTGCCGAGAACCTCCGGTGCCAGTGGGCAGCGGTCCGGCCACTCTCCCGCGGCCGCGCGCATCGCCTTGCGGATCGCCCGCGTCCGGTCCTTTACGTCCGCGCGCGTGGATGGAAGCGGATCGCCCGACCTCAGGCTCCGACTGCGCTGGTCAATCCACTCGCGATAGCTATCCGCCGCCGACTTGCTCTCCTGCATGCCCGCTCCTCCCGGCCCGCCGGCTGATCCCGGCCAGATGGGTCACGGTTCAACGCGGGTTGAGGAAGTCCCTGGCAATGCGGAATGCGGAATGCGGAGACGAGCGGAGCCGGAAGAGCTCCGCCCGTAGACTCCTTGCTTAACGCGTGGCTTGCATTCCAGCGGGCGTCACGCGCCGGTCCCGATCCGTCACGGAAACCATGGAGATGCCCGAGAGGTTGGTGTTCGCCTTCCAGGCGGCGTAGAGTTTCACGCAGGAGTCGCCGGTGCTGGCGAGGGTCGCCACCTCGCGGCGGTCCGCCTCGAGCACGCGGTCTAGGGAAGCGAGGAGGCTCTGCTGACCCGCCTGCGCCACCGGGTTCTCCAGGTAGGCGAGCGATGCGGCGATGGCCGCCACCCGCTTCTCATTGAAGTAGTCTTCAATGGCGTGACCGGCCGGGATGTTGCCCTGGTCCAGGACCAGCGCGCGGCGGGCCAGCATCGCGTTCAGATCCTCCGAAGTCAGCTTCAGGCCACGGTTGCCGACAGCATCACCCTTGCCCGCTCCGCGTCGGAGCTCAAGAACGCCGTCGGCCTGCCCCTTGTCCGGGACGGTGAACCACCAGACATCCGCCCGTCGCAGCGCGCTCCGAAGAGCCGGGTTGTCCTTGCGGGTGAAGGTGTCGCTATCTAGGTCCGCCCCGGCCAGGGTCACCATTCCCAACTGGGCCGCCCGCCGCGGCTGGACGGTCGGCATCTCGGCCTCGCGCTTGGCATCGGCCTGAGGCGCGAGGGCGGCGACCACCACCTGGGCGCCCATGCTGTGAGCCACCACATGGATCGGCGCTTGCGGGAACTCGTCCTTCAGCCGGAAGAAGACGCTGCGGAGGCCGGAGCGGCCCACCTGCGCGGCGAGGCGGCACTTGGCGAGATAGGGATTCTTCACGGCCTTCTTCATGCCGAGCAGCGAAGTGAGGCGGCTGCCGGTTGCCTGCAGCACCCACTTGGCGCGGTCGCCCGCGTGCGAGTCCCAGTAGACGCCCACGTAGCCCAGCTTCATGCCGGCGCGCTCACTGTGGCGGCGCAGCTTCCCGGAGATATGGGTGTAGTCCTGCGTGCCGTTCTCCCGCTTGGAGTCGAAGCCGTGGAGCATCACGACGATGGGGCGGGCGGCGTCCTGTCCGTCCCGGCGGAGGTCGGTCACCATCTGGTCGAGGGCCGACCCCGTGGCCGCCCCTTCCTTCTCCAGGGTGACGGAAACGTAGCCACCTGCTTCCGAACCCTTCTCCGCTCCGGCCTGAGTCGGCGCTGCGAACAGCGCCAGCGCCGCGGGTGCGGCCAGAGTTCCCGTCATCATCCGCACCCAGTTCCGCTTCGGATGCCGTTCCGATTGACTTCGATCCATTTCCGTGGTTCTCACTGAATCCTGGCGGCCCAAACTGCAGCGCCCGCTATGACTTGGTCTGCCGTACTCCAGATCCTTGGATCGGGGAGTGCCGCTGGCTACCAGTCGCACCCGTACGCTAACCTCCCCGGAGGCCCCCAACGGTGAAACATTTCACCGATAAGGCGTGAGATGAGCGTTTCCCCCAGGCGCAGGAAGGGAACCTTTAAGCCTTGGAAGGCGGGAAAATCAGATGAATGGATACCTGGCGGATATCGAGGAGAAGACGCTGCGGAACACCCACTTCCGCGAGGTGCTGGCCACGGGAGAGCACCTTCAACTGGTGGTGATGTCGCTACTGCCGGGCGAGGAGATCGGCCTGGAGACGCATCACGAGATCGACCAGTTCATCCGCGTGGAGGCTGGCGAAGGCAAGGCGGTCCTGGACGGCGAGGAGCACGATCTCAAAGACGGTTCCGCCGTGGTGGTGCCCGCCGGTACCGCGCACAACGTGGTCAACACGTCGGCCACTGAGCCCTTGAAGCTGTACAGCATCTACTCGCCGCCCGAGCATCCCCACGGAACGATCCACAAAGACCGCGCCGAAGCTCTGGCCTACGAGGCCGAGCACCACCACTGAGACGAGGGAGCGAGGGAGCGATGGGGCGAGGGCCCACCTATGCCCTACGGACGCGACGCCGCGCCGTGAACCCCCGCCGTCACCCTTGCAATGGTAACTCCAGCGCGTGAGCCACCTGCCCTGCGAGGGTCCAGTGAACCAGAACGATGCCCGGTGAGCACGTGCCTACCGGGTATAGCTGGAAGATACGAAACTCATCTCGTCCGTGGCTGACTCGTGGCTCACTTGGCCGATGCGGTGGGCACGTGCAGGCCGGGTACTGCTGGATTCCCGAACGGGACGGATACCTCGCGCGAAACGGATCCCGTCGAGAATGACGACCGGTGGAGTGCGGTGAAACGGCGTCCTAGCCCCGGATTCATGGTTGAGGGTGCCGCGAAGACACTCCCTCGCCCGTGACAGGTACAGCCCGAAATGACGGCGTTGGGGTGCAGTCGTGATGTGTCCCCGGCAATGTCGGTCACTGCGCTCAGTCGCACTCGCCGGGCAATGCTGCACTGAGCGCCAAGTCTCGCTGCACAACCTATGCGCTACTTCGTCTTCGTCGGGGCCGGCGAGACTTCGATGGTGGCGTTGCCGCCTGGTCCCGTGCGCCGGCTGCGTCGGTTCGCCAGTTCCGGGCCGCCACGCATCAGGGTCACGATCTGCTGGCCGGCCTGGGTCTGAATCTGGACAATGACCACCTCTTTCCCCTTGCGGAAGACCTTCTGCTCCTGGAAGCCGGAGTCTTGCGTTCGGGCTACCTTCCAGCCGGCCTTGCCGAGCGTGTCGTCGTAGTAGTCCAGCACCTTGCCGGCGTCATCCTTGGTGCGGATCGCCGCGGCGCCCTTGAACATGCTACCGGGCTGCTTCCGCATCACCTTCTCCATCATCCGCAAGGAGAAGAGCGCCCCCTGGGTGCCCTGGGTGTCAAGGGTGCCGTTGGGGTAGAGCGGCACATCCGCACCCAGCGACTGCTGAATGGCGGGCTTGGTCACGGGCCCCATGGTCTTGGAGATGTCCCCGAAGAAGCTGGCGGCCATGATCCCCACCACCACCGTGACCAGCAGGGCGCAGCCGCCACAGCCGCCCAGGACGTAGAGCCAGATCGGCCGTCGCCGAGGCGGCTCGCCGGAGGGAGCGTAGGTGCTGGGGTTGACTTGACTCTGCATAGTAGCCTCTCCGGGAGCTGGATTTCGAGCGCTTGCCTGTCTTTATAACGGAGCATGCGACCGTTGGACACGCGCCGTTTGCCGTGCGCGCTGGGCCTGGGTGTATCACATGGTGATGATCTGCATCTGCCTCGCCAGTTGCGCCGCATCCCGCTGGGCGTGCCGCTGCTGCTGCTCTGGATGAAACCGGAGACCAAGGCCTGGTTCGGCTACGCGTGACCGCAGCGCCTGGGCGGTCTACACTCCCTCTCCGAGGAGCTGCTTTCCCTCGGTGAGCAAGAGGTCGACGAAGGCCTGCTGCGGGCGTGAGAGGGTTTTCCCCTTCCGGTGAACCAGCGCCAGCGGCCGGTAAATGGCGTGCCCGGTGATGCGGATCGCTTTCAATCCGCCGCTTCTCGCCTCCTGACGAACCGACTGCGCCGGCACCATCGAGATTCCGAGGCCCACTTCAACCATCTTCTTCAGGATCTCGATGTTGTCGCACTGCATGCGGATATCGACCTTGATTCCCAGTTCATGGAAGAGTGCGTCGATCGCCTTACGTGTGGGAATCTCGGCCTCGAAGGCTACGAACGGGTGCCCGTCCAGATCCTGGAGCCGGAGCGTCGACCTGCTGGCAAGCGGGTGCTCGCGAGCGCAGATCACCACCAACTCGTCCTCGTAGAAGGAGACGCACGTGAGGCCGCTGCGCGCTTCCGGATAAGCGACCAGCCCCAGGTCGGCCAGGCCGTCCGCCACGGCATGGTAAACCTGGTCAGAGGTGCGGTAGTCGATGTGGAGGTTCACTTCCGGAAAGCGGCGGATGAACTCCTTGAGGGAGGTGGGCAGCTCGTACAGGCCCACGCTGTGCACCGTGGCAAGGCGCAGGTTCCCGATCACCCGGTCCTGCCGCTCCTGAAGGACCACCTTCGCCTCGCGCGCCTTCTCCAGGATCTCCCGCGCGTAGCCATACAGGATCTGGCCCTCTTCCGTGACCAGCACGCGGCGGGTGGTGCGCTCCAGCAGCTTGGTCCCCAGCTCATCCTCCAGCTTCTGGATGCTGAGGCTGACCGCCGGCTGGGTGATGAAGTTGCGCTCCGCCACCTTGGTGAAGCTTTGCTCCCGCACTAGGTCGACGAAGAGGCGAAGTTGATCGAATTCCACAGGAGCCACCCGGCCCGGAATAAGGGCCGCTAATCAATAACGAGAGTTTGAATAGGTAAGCTTATTATACTCCCGCCCTTCCGGGCTGCCAAGAGGGTTCGGGGTTCGGGGTTCAGTCTGGGGCGGGAGCCTGCGACCTTCGGCCCTCAGACTCCGCAGGGGCGACAGGGCGCAGTTCTTCCATCAGGCAACGTGCCTGGACCTCGGGTCTAGCAATCTAGCGACGGATAGGTCGGCGCGTAAGGCGTGGCGATTGCCTTGCCTGGGAACTGCACCCGCCCTCATGAGCCAGCGGCCGAGCGGACGGATCTGCCGGGTGACTCGCGCGGCTTATCTATCCATCGTTTGGAACGCAACGTTGGCCAGCGCAGGTGAACTGCCAGAATCGTTCATCGCACTTGTCACCAGACCCGGCCGCTCGTCGCCCTCCGCCCCCGTCCTCCGCCGTCCTCCGCCCCGGACGAGTCCGAGAGCAGCCGCGAGGGCAGCAACCGAAGGTCACCCCAAGCGCGCTGTAGTGATGCGAGTGAGCCTTCAAACGGCCCGCTGTTGCGACAGCTTTGCGGCTTGAGAAAAAAGATTGAAATTCGATCTCAAAGGATGGCGGGCCTCAGGCACAATCTGGACAGGCGAGGGAAGACGAGCGGTGAGACCCAGCAGTTAAACTTCACCGGTCCCAACCCGATTTGAAATTGAACATGGAAGCCGCAACAAACGCCGCCAAAGGTATGTTGCGGAGCGAGACTTGGTCTAACAAACGTAGTAACGGCGGCAAGAACAACGATCAAAGCAAACCTGGATCCGGCGAACGGGTCCTTCTTCTGGTGGAGAAAACACGATGAATAGGCTTTTCAAGAAGGTTCGCAAGGGTTTCACGCTCGTGGAAATCATGATCGTGGTGCTGATCATCGGCATCCTGCTCGCCATCGCCATCCCGAACTTCGTCCGGGCCCGTAACAGCTCCCGCGCCAAGGCCTGCCAGGCGAACCTGAAGCAGATCGACAGCGCCACCGAGCAGTACCTG
>JANPLG010000448.1:0-3957 GCA_031426395.1 Actinomycetes bacterium | reverse complement strand
CGGGGTCGGACCTGATCCGGCGGGTAGAAGGCGGGCATGTCCACGGCCTCACCTTCCCACTGCTCGCCACGGCTCGTGGCGAGAAGATGGGCAAGACCGCCGGCGGCGCCATCTGGCTAAGCGCGGAGCGGACCAGCCCTTACGACTTCTACCAGTACTGGATCAACACGGACGACAAGGACGTGGAGCGGTTTCTCGGCTACTTCACCTTCCTTCCCATTGACGAAGTGCGCCGCCTCGGTGCGCTAGAAGGCGCCGACCTCCGCCAGGCCAAGGAGATCCTTGCCTTTGAGACAACGCGTCTCTGTCACGGCGAGGAACACGCGCTGAAGGCGCGGGAAGCGGCGAAAGCCGCCTTCGGGGGCGGGGGAGACACGGCCAACGTCCCCACTATGGCCGTCAGCCAGGACCGGGTCGCCGCCGGCATCCCGCTTTACGAGCTGCTTCATGAGTGCGGCCTCGCTCCCTCCCGTAAGGAAGCGCGTCGCCTCATTGCGCAGGGCGGTGCCTCTGTCAACGCGGAGCCGGTGGTGGGGGAAGAGGTTGACCTGATCCTGAAGCTAGAGCACTTCCTTGAGGGCGCGCTGATGCTTCGGGCTGGCAAGAAGCGCTACCACCGCGTGGTCATCGAATGATTTGACCGGTCATCACGAAGAGCGGGTTTCACGGAGCGCGGGCGTCCCGCCCGCATCAACCTTCCAAATGCCGATCCATTCCCGCCAGCAGCCAGCTCGCATCCCAATCTGCAGTCCGCAATTGAAGTTCCGGTCACTCCCTCAGCTGCCGACCGTCCGGTGTTTGGAAAGCCTTGCTTTTGGAGATTACTCCATCACGCGCGCCTTCACGGTAGCGTCAAGCATTCAACGGAACGAGGCAAGGTATGAGTTTCTGGAACACAGGGTTGCGGGCTGCGGTTCTAAGCGCGGCAGTCGTCGTCGGTATGGCGGGTGGATCGGCCTTGGCAGAAGACACCGCCAAGAAGGACGCGAAGCAGACCGGCAAGACGGTCGTTCGCGGCACCACGGCCGTCGGCAAGGGCGGGAGCAAGATCTTCCACGAAGGTGCCAAGGGCATCCACAAGATCATTGGCAAGAACGCCACAAACAAGACGACCCGAGACAAGCACCTGTCCAAGGCGCAGGCCCACGACAAGCACGCCCACACCAAGGCCGCGCAGTCCGAGAAGCAGATGGACAAGGCGAAGGGTTCCGCGAACAAAGTCGGCAAGTAGCCTGGGCCAGGGTTATCGCAGCCATAGTCAACCGAAAGGAGCCGGTCCACAGAGGGCCGGCTCTTTTCATTGAGCGCCATCACTGCGAAGATCACGTAGTAGAGTGAGTCATCAACAGCCGGAGACCCCCTGCCTGCTGCCTTTTGCCATACATCCACATGGACCTCGCCGCCCTTAAGATGGGTTTGCTGGAGGAAGCCCGCTCCCAGGGCTTTCAACTCGCCGGCATTGCTTCGGCAACGCGGGCGGAGACGGAAGGTGCCTACCGGGAGTGGCTTGCAGCGGGACACGCCGGCGAGATGCACTACCTGGGCCGCGACCCGGACCGGCGCTCCGATCCCGTACTGGCGTGGCCTCAGACCGGATCCATCCTGGTGGTCGGCGTCAACTACCGCACCTGGGACCCCGACCCGGACGAGGCGGCGGACCCGCTGCGGGGGAAGGTCGCCCGCTACGCCCTGGGCGATGATTACCACGACGTGCTCTCGGATCGCCTGCGCAGCCTCTTGGCCTGGGCGCGTGAGAAGTACCGTGAGGCGCTGCCCGATCTGGACGGCCGGTGCTATGTCGACACCGGCCCGCTCCTGGAGCGCGACCTCGCCGCCCGTGCCGGGCTGGGGTGGTTCGGCAAGAACACGATGCTGATCAACCGGGAGCAGGGGAGCTACTTCTTCCTCGGGGCACTGCTTCTCAATATCGAATTGCCGCCCGACGGCCCGACCACCGCCCACTGCGGCACCTGTTCCCGCTGCCTCACCGCGTGCCCCACCGGTGCGTTCGTCAGCCCCTATGTGCTGGATGCACGGCGTTGCATCGCCTACCTCACCATCGAGCTGAAGGGACCGATCCCGCGAGAGCTGCGCCCGATGGTCGGCAACTGGGTCTTCGGCTGTGACCTCTGCCAGGAAGTCTGCCCCTGGAATCGGAAGTCGATGCGGGGCGACGACGAACGGTTTCAACCGCACGACCACCTGAAGGTCCCGGAGCTAATCCCGCTCCTGAGTATCACCCAGGAAGAGTTTAGAAGCCGTTTCCGGGGCAGCCCCGTCAAACGCGCCAAGCGACGCGGTCTCCTCCGCAACGTCTGCATCGCGCTCGGGAACAGCGGCGACCCTTCGGCCATTCCCGCATTGGCGGCAGCGCTAACCCACGAAGAGCCGCTGGTACGCGGCCACGCCGCCTGGGCACTCGGCCGTTTGGGAGGTGTAGAGGCGCATGTCGCCCTCCGCGCAGCGCATCCTTCCGAATCCGACCCATGGGTCCGGGAAGAACTCGAGCTTGCTGGGGTCGACGTCGCGGCTCCCTGAGCCAAGGCAGCTTCCGATGGACGAGGCGTCACTCCAATTCAATCCTGAGTCCACCCCTACTCCCTCTCCAGCCACTCCATGGGCAGCGGGTCACCCCAGTGACCGAAGCGTGATTGCCGGTCATGGACCAGCGGCGGGAGGTGGTTGAGGCAGGGATCAGCGCCCGGCGCGTGCCATTTTCGCTTCAGCCCCACAGCTCCCACCGATGACCGAACCCGCCGCTTCCAAACCCTCGCCTACTCCGCCCGCCCCCGAGCCGAGCGACACCACCGCCCTCTTCGCCGACCGGTTGGCGATGGTTGCCGGGGGCGCAGCGGTCATCCTGGCCCTGGTGGTGGTTTTCTTCGTCAACCTCTACCCGATTGCGGCCGTCGACTTCTGGTGGCAGGCCAAAACCGGGGAGCTTATCGTCCGGGGCGGGAGCATTCCGCGCCACGACCCGTTCAGTTGGACCGCGCACGGCCAGCCGTGGATGGTCCACGAGTGGATGGTCGAGGTTCTCTTCTACCTGCTCCTCGCGAAAGCCCCGGCCTGGACGCTCGTCGCCTACAAGTGCGGCATGGCAGTGGTGGCGTGCGCCTTGGTCCTGGCCCGCGGCTGGAAGCGGAGCGGCAGCCTCGCTCTGGGCATCGGAGGGGCCATCGCGTGCGCCTGGGTGATGCGCAACTACGCCGACCTCCGCCCACAGATGCTTACCTTCATCCTCCTGGCGGGCCTGCTCCTCTCGCTGGATGACTACCGCGAGGGAGGATTGAAGCGTCTGCCGTGGCTACTGCCGGTCATCTTCGCCCTCTGGGCCAACCTGCACGGCGGGGTGATTGTCGGCCTGGTGCTGGTCGGCCTCTGGGTGCTGGGGGAGGTCCTGGGTCGGTGGCTACTCCGGGAACCCTCGGAGGGGGTGGGGCCACTCGCGCTGGGGTGGGTAGCGTCACTGCTGGGAGTGGCGCTCAACCCCAACGGCTTCCACGTCTACGTCTACCCGTTCCAGGTCCTCGGTCATCCGGAGGTCACGGACTACATCACGGAGTGGTTCTCCCCGAACTTCCATATCCCCGAGATGCGGGCCTTCCTCGTCCTGCTCCTGGCCACCATCGCAGTCCTCGCGCTGCGCGGCAGCCGCCCTGGCGAACGGCGCTGCGGTGAGGCGCTGGTACTGGCAGCCACGGCGTATGCCGCTCTCACCAGCCAGCGGAACACGGTCCCGTTCGCCATTGTGGCTGCACCGGTGGTGGTCGGCGGGATCGGCCTCCTCTGGCAGGAGGCCCCGGCTCTCCGCGCTGTGCGGGAGCTTTGGGCGCGGGGTCCAATTCGGGCGGTCGGCTTCCTGGGGCTTTGCGCCGCCCTCGCCGCTCACGTGGCGTACTCGCTGCCGAGGGAGACGGTGAGCGCCGCCGGTGGCAAGGGCGCTCGGACGGCGCT
>JANPLG010000447.1:0-12352 GCA_031426395.1 Actinomycetes bacterium | reverse complement strand
GGCGAAGCCGTGCTCTTCAAGGACGACCGCACCACCTCCGGTGAGCAGGGTCCCGGGGCACTGCGCTCCCTCAGCGTGTGGGGACCCGCCACCCGCCGGTGATGGTGGCGAAGCTTCATCGGGGCCGTCTCACATAGTGCTGGACATACTCCCAGGGGATTGCTTCTTCGGGATTTGCATCCAGGCTAACGAGCCGTCTATCCAATTCCACCCACTGGAAAGCTTCCGCCTGCTCCCGAGTCACGCTGGGGAACCCTTCGAGGAAATCCTCAAGGGCGTCGCCAGCCTTCAGATGGGCAGCGAGTGACTCCACGGGAACGCGCGTGCCCGTAAACACGGGTGCTCCCCCCATCACCTCTGGATCGATGCTTGCTACGTTTTCCCGGTTCATCTGGACTCCTCCCCGCTCATCCTACCCCATCCGGGCGACGACTGAGGGGCGCGAGAGACGGGTCTCACTTACTGGCCGCGCCCCGTCCAATCGCCAGCGCCTTGGCAATCTCTGCCACGTGCCGGCCCTGGAAGCGGGCGATCTCCAGCTCATTCGCGCTCGGCTGGCGGGAGCCGTCGCCGCCGGCCAGGGTGCCCGCGCCGTAGGGGCTGCCGCCGGTGATCTCATCCATGTTGGTGAGACCCTGCGCGGAGTAGGGCACGCCCACAATCACCATGCCGTGGTGCAGCAGCGTGGTGTGGAAGCTGGTGATGGTGGTCTCCTGGCCGCCATGCTGGGTGCCGGTGCTGCAGAAGACGCTGCCGACCTTGCCAATCAACGCGCCCTGCGCCCAGAGGCCGCCGGTCTGGTCCAGGAAGTTGCGCATCTGCGCCGCCATGTTCCCGAAGCGGGTCGGCGTTCCGAAGATGAGGGCGTCCGCCTCGGCCAGCTTCTTCGGGTCAGCGAAGGGCACCTCGGCGAAGGCCGCGCGCGCGGGGGCCGCGCCGCTCCGCTGGAGGGCTTCCTCGGAGACCAACTCCGGCACCTGAAGAAGGGCCACCTCGACCCCATCCACGCCGCGCGCGCCTTCGGCGACGGCTTCCGCCATGGTGTGGATGTGACCATACATGCTGTAGAAGATCACGTGGACGCGAACACTCATACGGCACCTCCAGAAGTCAGGACGTACCCCGAACAATCTCGGGGTCGCTCACCCCACCCTACAAGCCTATGGCGGAACGGATGCCTGCGGCAAGGGGTGCCATCTCGGCCACGGAACGTAGGGCGGCCGCTCCGTCGCCGCCCCGTTCATTTCCCACGGATTATAGCCAGCAGCTTCAGCTCTGCGTTCGATCACGGCAACCGGCGTGCGAACCCGCCGCGCCCTCGCCCACAATCCGCCACAAGGACGCCGGTAGTGGCGCAATCCGCCGTCGAGTGACCGGTCGCGCTTGGGGGGGTCAGCAACCGTGATCGAACGCGGCACAAAGCCGCCGTCTATGATTATGAGGGCGAATGACTGGTCAGCCGGGGATCGAGGAATGGAGAGACCCACGGCGCACGGGCGTCCTGCCCGCACCCACCTACCTACCGAGTGCCGACATCGACACTCGGTCTCCAGCCAACCTGCGTTCCAATCCGCAATCGCCCATAGGGCGCCCGATCCGAAACTGCCTGGCCTACCGCGCGACGCACGGCTCCAGCCGGCGGAGGGATGCGAGGAGCACCTCGATCAGATTCGGGTCCCACTGCGTGCCGGCGCCGCGCCGGAGGGTGTCACGGGCTTCAACTTCGGACAGGCGCGGGCGGTAGGGCCGCGGCGAGAGCATGGCGTCGTAGGCATCCGCGATGGAGAGGATGCGTGCCAGCAGTGGAATCTGCTCACCCGCCAGCCCGTCCGGGTAGCCCTTGCCGTCCCACCGCTCCTGGTGGTGTCGGATGATGGGCAGGACCTGGTCGGCGCAGCGGAGGGGGCCGCAGATCCGCTCCCCCACTTCCGGGTGGAGCTTGATCTCGTTGTACTCCTCGTCCGTCAGCTTGCCGGCCTTGAGGAGCACTTCTTCCCGCACGGCAATCTTCCCGATGTCGTGGAGCACGGAGCCCTTGCGGAGGGAGTCGAGATCGTCTTCCGTCAGCCCCAGCGAGCGGCCGAGAAGGCACGCCACGGTGGCAAGCCGCTGAGGGTCGCCGGTGGCCTGGGAGACCTTGCGCTCCAGCATCGCGGCCAGTCCGAAGATGACGGCTTCCGTCGTCTCCACCTGATCGTTCAGGCGCTTCACGCGGACCAGCGACTTCACCCGCGCCAGCAGCTCCAGCTTATTGACCGGCCGGCCCAGGAAATCTTCCGCGCCCACTTCCAGGCCACGGATCTTCTCGTCCTGTGCGCCAGGAGAGACGAGCATCACCACCGGAATGCTCCGCGTGGAGGGATGCGCCTTCACCCGCTCGCAGAGCTGGTAGGCGTTCAGCCGCGGGATCCCCACATCGAGGATGGCGACCTCCGGGTCCTCGCGGCGGATGGTCCGCAACGCCTCTTCGCCATCTGCGGCAACGAGCACCGTATGCCCCACCGCTTCCAGGTAATCGCTGACTTGCCGGGCCGTCGCTTCGTGGCGGTCCGCCACCAGAACGCGTGCTCCAGGACTAAGGCCCAGATCTTCACTCGTCATACCACCCGCCTCCACGAAAAAAGCCGTCGTGCCGTTTCCGAATCATCTGTTCCGCGCGAAGCAGGCCCCCATTGTGGGCCGTTCGTCCGCGGCGGTCCCCGCTTCCCGGCAGTAAGCCATATTGTGGCAGCGACCCCCGGTTGCTGAAGGGTCAGCCTTGTTGTCTCTAAGAGGCAAGGCGAGGCAGTGAGCCTGATCACCCGCCGCACGGCCGGGACGAGGGGACCGCCGCTCTACTTGCATGACGCGTGGAAGCGAACGCGGGCCAGGAGGGCCTCGATATCCACGGGCTTCGGCAGGCACTCCGCGCTCGCCGTCGGCGTCTACACCGCCGCTCTGCTTCACCGACGCATACAGGCCATCCGTCCCATCCCTCGCCGGATTCTCTGCGCCTGCTCTGCGCCTCCTCCACCGGTGTAGTCAGCTTGCGTAGGTTAGGCTTTAGGATCCTGCAATGGCAGCGGACGGCAGCGTATCAGATGCGGCAGAGTTGCTCTCGTTACCGCCCTCCTCGCTCATCAAGAAGATGTACGGGCGCACGTCATCCTCCGGCGTTCGCCGCCAGTGGCGCAGCAAGATTTCGTAGACCAAGATGCCGGTCTCGCCCTCACCCCAAAGAAGGTAATGAAATGCCTGCTCCACCGAGTTCCGTCGGGTCAAGCCCAGGAAAATGCTCTTTGGATCGATCAGTTCGCTGACGTAGGCGATGGTGTTGGAGACCGCCACCGCGCCCCCGACTTCCACCTTGAAGTCGCCACCATCCAGCCTGCACGCGGTGACTTCAAGCAGCCCAGAGAACCCGCTGCGGTCGTTCTTCAACCCCACATGCATGAACGCCAGCGGACCCTCCACTTTGTAGTGCCGCCGGATCTCCTCGCCTTTCAGCAGCAACTCTTCGGGCGTGTGCTCTTTCACCGGCACCAGGTTGACCGACTTGCAGCCCAACTCGTGCCAAAGAGCTTCCGTCTCCTCGTCGCAAAGTGTGACACTCTCCACGCGCAGCTCCGTGGCGCGGTGGTACCGCGAGTAGGCGCTGAGGAGCACGATTCCACCGATGAAGAAGCAGGCGATGATCAGGCCGTCCGGGCGCTTCAGCACGTTCTGGACCAGCGTGTAGGTGAAGACCAGCGCCACCCCTCCGAAGTAGAGCACCGGCAACGGTACGCGCCTACTGCCCGGCCCCCGGCGTTCCCGCCACAGGGCCAGGGTCACCGCCACGGAAGCGGAGAGCATCAAGACGAGGACCCCGGTGGCGTAGGCACCACCCTGCGCCTCCACGTCCGCCTTGAAGATGAGCGTCACCACCACGTCGATGGCGAACAGCACCAGCACCAGCGGGCGGGCATACGCCACCCACCGCGGCGCCATTCCCAGCCGGGGAAGGTAGCGCGGGACCAGGTTCAGCAGCCCGGCCATCGCGGACGCCCCCGCAAACCAGAGGATCATGATCGTGGAAACGTCGTAGATCGTCCCGACCGTACTCCCCATCAGGTGGTGCGTCAGATAGGAGAGCACCCGCCCCGATGCCGGACCGCCTTCGTGGTAGGCCGATTCGGGTACCAACAGGGTCGTGATGAAGCTGGTGCCGATCAGCATCACGCTCATCAGCACCGCCGCTGCGGTGAGAAGGTGCTGTGTTCCACGGATGCGGCCCTCAGGCTTCAGGGCCGACGCATCGCCCGGGTCGCCCTTCACCACCGGCATCACGGAGACTCCGGTCTCGAAACCGCTCAGCCCCAGTGCGAGGCGCGGAAAGACCACTGCCGCAGCCAACGCCAGCGTCGGCCAGTCTCCGCGCAGTTGGAGCGCTCGCTGCCAGTGGCCAAGCGCCTCCGGATGGTTCGCGATCTCAATCAGGCCCCGGACCACCACCACGACATTAAGGAGTATGTAAGGGACGCCCACCGCCAGGGCCAGTCCAATGGCCTCTTTGAACCCGCGCAGGAACACGGCGGCCAGCAGTGCCAGCAGGACCAGAGTGACCCAGAGTTGCCCATGGTGCAGCAAATGCTTAAGAAGCGGGTTCTCCACCAGGTGCTCGGCTGCGTCGGCGGCAGACAGGGTCATCGTGATGACGAAGTCTGTCGCCGCGAAGCCCAGTAGAACCAGGACGAAGAGCTTGCTGCGCCAGCCGGTCAGCAGTCCCTCCAGCATGGCGATGGAGCCCTGGCCGCCATAGGATCGCTTGGCCACCTCCCGATAGATGGGGAGCGCGCCGAAGAGCGTCACCAGCACCAGCACGATAGTTGCCAGCGGGGAGAGTGCACCCGCTGCCAGGAGAGCGATACCTGGCTGGTAGCCCAGCGTGGAGAAGTAATCCACCCCGGTGAGCCAGAGCACCTGATACCAGGGGCGCGCATCGGCGTGCGCGTGCGCCGCCTCTTCAGGAGTCCCCCCATGCAACAGCCACGCCTTGAATCCTGTTCGAGGCTCTTCGATGAGGTGCGGCTTGGGTATCTCGGGACGCGGAGGCGGCGGAGCGGTCGTCATCGAGTGGTGCTACCTTACGGTCTGCATGGTGAATGCACTCCACCAGCACTTCGGCCTGACTATTGAGCTCCCATGAGTGCAGCTTCTAGTCGCGGGCTGACGCTGAGTGTATCAAACTTGAGGCCAAGCGGCTCCAGGATTCGCCGCAGTGAGTTCAGCGCGCTGCGAAGGCTCTGGCTTCCGCGCGGGGGTTCGCGCAGGAGTGGTGCTGCCGCCCGACCGGCAGGTGGTACGACTGGCGGGTCAGTCCAAAGCGGCGAAGGGGTGACGCACTCAGGCGCTCGCGCTTGCCCAGACGCTGGAGGGCGGCGGCATTGAACCTCAGATACTCCTTGAACCGACGGTCGTCTTCGAAGAGCAAATGACTGATCTGGCCCCGCGATTGCTGGGAAAGCTCACGGCCCGTCGGGCCAGCGCTGGGAACTGTCAGCCGCACCCGCCTTCCCCTCGGACCGTTACGCGCTGGTCAGAGAGGCAGCGAGTGCAGGGTTTCCGACCCGCTCCGACTTTGCCCGACCATTGTCAAAGAACCGTAAAACGGCGAAAGGGTGCCTGGTCCCTGGTGCAAAGCGCTTGCTTAATCGTGATATTTCGTAGCTTTGCCAAGTGGAGCGTCGGCACGAATCCGGTATCGACCATAGCGCGGCAGGCCCTCGATTTTCCGCGACGCGTTCCGGGAGCCGCCTGGAGCCTCGCAGTGCGGGCTAGAGCGCTGTCGCTGATGCGCTGTCCGCTGCGTTGAGCACGTCCTTGCCGCCGGTGGCGTCCAGCAGGATGGCGACCAGCATATCGCTCATCACGTTCACGGCGCTGCGGCACCGGGCGATGATCCAGTCCACCGGAATGATCAGGGGGATGGCGACGGCGATCAATTCCGCAGGCAGCCCCGCTGCGGCGAGCACCAGCGGCAGGACCACCAGGCCCGCCTCCGGGATGCCCGCCACCCCCACCCCCGCCATGATTGAGGCGAGGATCACCACGAACTGCTGTCCTAGCCCCAGGTTCATCCCGATGGCCTGCGCCAGGAAGAGCGCCGCCATCGCCTCGTAGAGGGTGATGCCGTCGTTGTTGAGGTTGGTCCCCACGCAGGCGGCAAGGCGCGCGGAGCGGTCAGAGACCCCCATGCGGCTCAGTCCCTTGAGCGTCAGCGGCACGGAGGCGAGGCTGCTGTTCATAGAGAGGCCGGCCATGATCGCCTCACTGCCCTTGCCGAGGTACTCGCGCGGCGACTTCTTTCCAATGGCCCACGCCACCAATGGGTAGTAGACCAGCGAATGGAGCGCAAGACCTAGCAGGATCACCCCCAGAAAGGTTCCCAGAATGGAAAAGATCCCCAGCCCGCTCCTGCCGACCACACTTGCCACGACGCCCAGCACCGCGAGCGGGATCGCCGCCACAATCCACTCCAGGATCTGCACCAGGATCGCGTAGACGGCCTCAATGAACCGCTCCACCGTGCGGATACTCGGTTCCGGCCCGCCTTCGTCCGCTTCCTTGAGTTGGCGATCCTTCACACGCCGCAGCGCCGCCCCACCGAGCACTGCCAGGAGCACCACGCTGATCACGTTGTTCTCGGTGAATGGATCGACCAGGCTCTCCGGCACATAGCCCTGAACGTTCTTCAGAGGGTCGAGGGTCGCCTTGCCGGGGTCCTTGGGCTTCTGGAGTTGTCCGTGAGAGGCCTGGGTCACGGCGGCGGCCAGCGACTCCAGCTTGCCGCGCCACTGGTAGCCGGGCCGCAGCGTGTTCATCAGCAGCAGGCCAATGGACATCGCCACCGTGACATTGACCAGGCAGATGGCGATCAGCCGCAGTCCCGCCCGCGCCTCAATACGCGTCCGCGCGAAGGCATCCAGGATGGCGAAAAGGATGAGCGGGACGGCCAGCGCCTTTAGCAACCGGATGACCAGGAGGCCGAGATCGCCCAGGGTCCCGTTGCTCAGGCCGGGCGCGAACGGGAAGAACGGCGCCGTCCCAAAGATCACCCCCAGCAGCGCGCCCAGCCCAACGCCCACCAGCACCCGCGCATAGAGCGGAAGGGCGAAACGCCGCCGAACTGGGGCGGGAGCGGATGAAGGTGAGGAAGTGGGAGCCGCGTCATGCATCCGGCGACAGTACGCCGGAGATGACCCAAACTCCTTGCTTGGCCGGCCGGGCAGAGATGGAGAGGCGGAGAGATCGAGGGATGGAGAGACTCCAGCGTTGCCGTTCCACGCACCGGCCAATCGCTGACCGTGAGGCGGAGTGATGGAGAGACGGAGAGACGGGATCGGCTTTCGGATCACCCTCGAAGGTGCCGGCGCAGCCTGCCCTGACGTGACATCCGCTTCCTCGCCTGTCTAAACTCACCTCGCACTGCGAGTTTCCTATGGTCTTCTGGCACTCACGCGCATGAACCTATGGCTGCACGCCGTTCCCTCGCACCCCGCCCGTCGTCATTCTCGACGGAATTCGTCACGAGCGAGGTATCCGTCAGCTTCGGGAATCCAGTTGCACCCGGCCCGCACGTGCTCATCGGCCAAGGAATGGAAGGCGTAGTCAAGGATCAGGTTATCCCACCGGATCCTGCCAGATTGACTTGATGCAATCCGAACTTGGCCACTGGAGGCCGAGACCCATCCCGGCCCCAGCCAACCCGCCTTCCCCCAAATCCGAAATCCGAAATCCGAAACTCGAAATCCCGAGGAGCCCCGTTTGAGTCCCCCGCCCAGAATCCCCTCGACGTCCGATACGCCGGTCCCTCGCGGCAGCGGCATCCGCTTCCTCCGGCAGTGCTTTCGAGGCCATGAACGGCGGACCATCGCCACGCTGATCTTCCTCTCCCTGGCGCGGCTCGCGGCGACGGCGGACCCGGTTTTCCTGAAGAAGATCATTGACGGCATCGCGGCGCGTTCTCCGTGGGCGGTATTGGTCCCGGTGATCGCCATCTACTTCGGGCTAAGGTTCGCCACGTTCCTCGGGGAGCTGCTGCGGGACTGGATCTTCGCGCCGGTGGAGATCGGCGTGGGGCGGAAGGTGAACGAGTCGGTGTTTGACCGCCTCCTCCGCCTCTCCGTCACCTACCACGCGGAGCAGAAGACGGGGGCCATGGCGCGGAAGATCGCGCGCGGCGTCCGCGCCATCACCTTCATCCTCGACTTCATGGTGATGAACATCCTGCCCACCCTCGTGGAACTGGTCTTCGTCACCATCTTCCTTCTCAAGGTCTACCCGCCCGCCTACGGCACCATCACCCTGCTCACGGTGGCGGTGTACACCTGGTTCACCATCGCCACCACAGAGAAGCGGCAGAAGTACCGCCTGAACGCCAACCTGGCGGATGACGAGGCCTCGGGCCTGCAGGTCGACAGCATCGCCAACATCGAGACGGTCAAGTACTTCAACAACGAGCGGCTGCGCCAGTCCCAGTTCGGGCGCGCGGTCAACCGGTGGTATGAGCTCTCCGTGAAGAGCAACCAGATCTTCGCGGCAATCAGCGCCGGTCAGAACCTCATCCTGCTGCTGGGGATGGGCTCCATCCTGCTGCTGGCGATCCGCCAGGCGGTGGCGGGCGAGCTGACCGTGGGCGACCTCGTCCTCCTCACCACCTACGTGATCCGCCTCTCCACTCCCATCGGGGAGCTCAGCTTCATCTACCGCGGGATCAAGGACGGCATCGCGGATCTGGACGAGATGAGCCGCATCTTCCAGGTGCCGGTCACCATTGAGGAGCCGCAGCAGCCGACGCCAATGCCGAACCCGCGTGGTGAGGTGGAGTTGGACGACGTCACCTTCACCTACAAAGGCCGGGAGCGGGTGCTGGAGAATCTCTCGTTGCGCGTTCCGCCGGGGGCGCGCGTCGCCATCGTGGGACCGAGCGGGAGCGGGAAGTCGACCCTGGTGAAGCTGCTGTTCCGCTTCCACGATCCCACGGGCGGCGCGGTGAAGATCGACGGCGTCGACCTCCGCCAGCTCAGCCAGGATGACCGGCGCAAGGTGCTGGCCATCGTGCCGCAGGAGCCGGTGCTCTTCAACGACACCATCGCGGCGAACGTCCGCTTCGGGAAGCCGGACGCCACGCAGGAGGAGATCGAGGAGGCGTGCCGCCTGGCGAACATCCACGACTTCGTGGCGAGCCTCCCCCAGGCGTACGAGACGGTGGTCGGCGAGCGCGGCGTCAAGATGTCCGGCGGCGAGAAGCAGCGCGTGGCCATCGCCCGGGCCATCATCCGCGACCCGAAGATCCTGGTGTTCGATGAGGCGACCAGCAACCTCGACACGCACAGCGAGCGGATCATCCAGGACTCGCTGGAGCGCATCGCGGTGGGCCGCACCACGCTGGTGATCGCGCACCGCCTCAGCACCATCGTGGACAGCGACGTGATCTACGTGCTGCGCCACGGCCATATCGAAGAGCAGGGCACGCACCATGAGCTTTTGGCCAAGGACGGGCTGTACGCGCACCTCTGGTCGCTGCAGTCTCGCGCCGAGGAGAAAGGTGTCAGCGTGGAAGACGAAGAAATCCTGCAACTGGAGCGCCAGGTAGCCGCTGCGGTGGGCTAGGGGTCGATAAGTGGCCCCGGTAATCTGACATGCGTGAGTACACGGTGATCTTTGAGGAAGGCCCCCGAAGTTGGGGTGCCTACGCACCCGATCTCCCCGGATGCGTTGCGGCTGCCTCCACTCGCGCGGAGGTGGAATTGCTGATAAGGGAAGCGATGCAGGCCTACATCGATTACCTGCGCGAGGACGGGCAACCCGTACCGGAACCCAGGATGTCGGCCCAACCCATCGCCATTGCCGCCTAATGCGGGTTAGGGTCGATGGATGTTGGTTCCAGGGGAGTGGCTATGGACCTTCCAATCGAGATTGACCGTGAGGACGATGGCCGGTGGATCGCCGAGATACCTGCCCTGCCTGGCGTGATGGTGTACGGCGCTACGCGCGAAGAGGCGGTATCGTTGGTCAAGGCGCTTGCGCTGCGAGTTATCGAGGAAGTCCAGCTCCTGGAGCGAGAGGTCCTCAACGAGCGTTAGCCCACGGGGTTGCCACCGCTCCTCTTCGCCTGATCGTCCCCGCCATCCGACGCTGCGGCGCGCGGCTCCGTCAGGGTGAAGAGGATCACCGCTGCGGTAGGCAGGATCAGCAGCAGCGGAATCCAGGCCCAGCCGTTCCGGCTCTGCCGCTTGGCCGCGTCCAGCAGGTAGAAGCCGCACCACGCCGCCGTGAATGCGAAGTCCAGCATGGCGGCCTTCACGATGGGCGCACCCCAGAGCGGACGCCAATCGAACCCGTCGCGCATCAGCTCCGCAGAGATCCCTGCCTGAAGCAGCAGGAAGAGCGCCATCATCCCGATCAGCAAGCCCCGGTTCTTCAGCATCATCAGACCCCCATTCAATTTCGGATCTCGGGTTTCGAGTTTCGGATTGAGCGATGCGGGTGAGTTGCGGATCCGGTGCCGCTGTCGGCGAGCGGTAGGTGGATGCGGGCGTCCCACCCACTAACCGCTTGTCGCTTCGAGGGTCGTAGAGTTTCTATTTGCTCGGGAGGGTCGGACCCGACCGGTCGCGCTTCGTCCTGATCGCAGGCATATGTCCATGCACGCAACTCGTAATCCGAAATCCGCAATTGAATGAGTGATCTCCGTCACACGTTTGCAGTACTTCGCGGTGTAACTGGCTAACCGCGCGTTCATCTAAGGAGTCATTACAGCGACGAAGCACGCGGACTTCAGGATGCCGTCCGGGCATTCCAGGTCCACGGGACAAGGATGACCGGCCATGATCACGATCGAAGGCGAACCCTACCGGCTCTGCAGCGGCGTGACCCGCCGCGACGCCCTGAAGATCGGGACGCTGGGCCTCGCCGGCTTCGCCTTGCCGGACCTCCTTCGGATGCAGAGCGCGGCTGCCGGAGAGTTTCGCACTACGAAAGGCCGTGCCCGTTCGATCATTATGGTCCACCTCGGCGGCGGGCCTTCGCAGGTCGATACGTATGATCCCAAGCCGGATGCGCCCGTTGAGATCAGGGGTGAGTTCAAGGCGATCGGGACGAAGGTGCCTGGAGTGCAGCTCTGCGAGCTCTTCCCGAAGCAGGCCGAGATCATGGACCAGCTCTCGCTGATCCGGTCGGTGCACCGGGTGCTGCCGGAGGAGCACGCCTCCTCCCTGATGGTGACCGGATACAGCAATACGGAGCGCCGCGCGGCAGGAGAGCACCCCTCCATCGGCTCCGTGCTGGCGCGGATGCGGCCTCAGCCTGAGGCCAAGGTGCCGCCCTACGTCAGCCTGCGGGGCTACAACATCGAGACCGGCCTCGCCTCAGGGTTCATCGGCGCGGAATACGACCCGCTGGTCACGGACGGACCAGGGCGCGGCGACCTCAAGCTCCGGGTGACGAATGACCGCCTCCTCCAGCGCAAGAAGCTGCTGGAGAAGATGGACGGCTTCCGGCGTGCGGTCGACGTGGGGATGGTCAAGTCCCAGGACGCCTTCTCCCAGCGGGCGCTGGAGATTGTCTCCTCCAGCGACACCTTCGACGCCCTGGATGTCGGCAAGGAGACCAAGGAGACGCGGGACCGGTACGGCAATGACCACTTCGTCCTGGCGCGGCGGCTGGTGGAGCGCGGCTGCCAGAGCGTGGCGATAGAAGTCGGCGGCTGGGACACGCACTCCGGCAACTTCACGCAGCTTCGCCAGATCATGCCGCCCCTCGACAAGGCGATTCACGCCCTCATCACCGACCTGAAGCAGATGGGCAAGTATGACGAGACGCTTCTCGTGGTCTGGGGCGAGTTCGGCCGCACCCCCAAAGTGAACGGGACCGCCGGTCGGGACCATTGGCCCTCCGTGATGAGCGCGATGATCGCGGGCGGCGGACTGAAGATGGGCCAGGTCATCGGCCGATCCGATGCGCAGGGCGCAGATGTCGAAGATCGCCCGGTGCGGGTGCGCGAGGTAGTCGCGACCCTCTACCACGCGCTCGGCATTGACCCCGCCATGCTACTCATCGACCCGCAGAACCGCCCCATCCCGCTGATCCACGACGAGCAACCGATCCGGGAACTGATTGGGTAGCCAGTCAATTGCGGAGTTCGGAATGCGGAATGCGGAATGGGATTCGGGCTGCCTCCAGGTGATTCTCCGGGCACTCCACGCCTTCTCGCGACTGCCCGGATGGCGACGGAGCAATGGGACAGCCGCCTGCCTCCCGGCAGCCCACATTCATTCCGCATTCCGCATTCCGCATTCCGCATTCCGCATTCCGCATTCCGCATTCCGCA
>JANPLG010000446.1:0-4750 GCA_031426395.1 Actinomycetes bacterium | reverse complement strand
GGCGGCACGACGGCAACGGGCCCGGGAACGGCGGCACCGACAGGGCGGCTCGGGAGCCTACACCCGCCGCCGCCTTCCGCGGCGCACCCGTCTGGAAACGGAACTCACCAATCGGAACTCTCAAGGCAAGTGACCCACTAGCTCTGTGGCGACATCCTCGAAGACCAGGCCGAGGCAGTCCGGCAGCCCGATCTATCCCGGCGAGTTGCCGGAGCACGGCACCGCCTGCGAATTGTGCGGAAGGGAGGTGGAGCGCGTCACGCGTCACCACCTCCGGCCCCGCTCCGAAGGCGGAACCGAGACCGCCCTCCTCTGCCCGGCCTGCCACCGCCAGGTTCACGCTCTCTACACCAACAAGACCTTGGCTCGAGAGATGGACCACCTGGACGCCCTCCGCTCCGCGCCGGAGATGGCGGCCTACCTGGCGTGGATCAGAAAGCAAGCAGACCGCAAGATCCCCGTCCGCAAGAGCCGCGACCGTCGTTGACGGCATCATGCGCTCAGGGACGTGGACAGCCTAGAGGCGCCGCTCCTCACCAGCGATGGAACTATGGAGCGGTGGGAGGAAGCCATGCCCGCTCATCAGGGGATGCATCACGAGGAACGTGCTGGTAGAACCCGTCTGCACGCACCGTCAGTACGTGGCCGCCGGGCTCGTAGAGGTGCCATTGCTTTGCCGCAGGCTTCGCGTACGGCTCCCCTGCAACGTAGCGCCGGGTTTCCAGCCGCCCCCCGAGATCGAAGTCAAAGTACCAGCGACCCCGCTCCAGGTCTGCCTCCACCCGGAGGAGAACCTGACCGTCGAGTGCCGCTGCGGCTTGCACCATCCGGCCCGCTTCGCCGCTCTCACCGACACGATCTCCGTGGATGGTTGCCAGCCAGTCGCAGCAGTAGATCCACAGGTGCCACTCTCCGTGGACAAAAGCTCGCCGACGAGAAAGGGCCTTCTGGACAGCGGGGGAGTGGGAGGGGTTCGATTGCTGCGGCTCGTGGATCTCCAGATGTGGCTCCCCAAACTCAAAGGTTAGGAAGGAGCCATGCCCGTGACGCGCGTTCCAGCACGGCAGGCCGTAGAGCGGGGAGTACGACTGGTGAACTTGCTCGATGAGGCTGGGCATAGGGCGGTGGCGAGGGAAGGCAATGGTAGAACCGTGGCGCTTCTTCATTCAGTAGCCCAGCGCACTTCCGTTCTCCTAGGCAGCTCTATCGAAGCATGAGCGCCCCGTGCTCAACGGGTCAATTCCGATCCTTGCTGTTGGCCACCATCCGCTAGAGCACGGCCTGCGCATAGTTCGCAGGATCACCCGTCGGCCGCGCCCAACCTGGCGGGGCCAGACCAGGAGACCGCCCATGTCCGAGACGCTTCCCCACCTCTATGCCCGCATCCGTCACGGACGGAGGATCGAGGGCATTGCCGCGGCCCTGCTGCCGTTCCGCGCGGATGGGACGATGGCGGATGACGACTTCCAGCGGCACATCCAGGCGACCCAGGCGGCCGGCCTCACGAACGCCGTCAACATGGACACCGGCTACGCCAACCTCCTCTCCGACGCGGAGAAGGAGTGGGTCCTGCACCTCACGCGCGAGGCGCTGGGGGCCGGCACCCCGTTTATTGCCGGCGCGTTCATCGAGGGGCGCGACGGCGAGGTCGTCTCGCTCTACCGCCAGGAGATCGAGCGGATCAAGTCGTTCGGCGGCACCCCCATCCTCTTCCAGACCAGTCGCCTTCACGCGCTCTCCCCCCGCGGAAAGGTGAGCGCCTACCGGGAGGTGTGCCGGGGCCAGGGTGCTGTCATCGGCTTTGAGCTGGGCAAGATGTTCGCACCCAACGGGGAAATCTGGGACGAGGAGACCTTTCGTGGGATGCTCGATATCCCGGAGCTGGTGGGCGCGAAACACTCGTCGCTAAGCAAGGTCGTAGAACTGCGCCGGCTCGCCATCCGGGACGAGGCCCGCCCCGACTTCCGCGTCTACACCGGCAACGACCTCGGCATCGATATGGTGGAGTACGGCAGCGACTACCTCCTCGGCCTCGCCACCTTCTGCCCGGAGAAGTTCGCAGAGCGGGACCGGCTCTGGGAGACCGGTGACCCGGCCTACCTGGAACTGGCGGAGGCGCTACAGTATCTGGGCAACGTCGCGTTCCGGGACCCCGTGCCGGCCTACAAGCACTCCGCGGCGCACTTCCTCTACATGCGCGGCTGCATCAGCAGCCCCCGCACCCACCCCGGCAGCGCCCCCCGCCCCCACTGGGAGCCCCACATACACAAGAACTGCCACGACCGCCTGGGTCTCGGCTAACAGCCTTGAGTTTAACCGCACTCTCGTCAACTCGATCTACCTAGTCAACGCCGTTGCACCCACTCATGTTGAGCTTCATCAACTCGCTAGGTCCGCCCGATCCCACCTCGGCCTACTGGCGATCGTCCTGAGCGGATGGGGTGGTGGTCCCGGAAGGAGACATGGGCGCGGCGGGTAACGAAGGTCCGGAGGAGGGCGCGCCGGACGGGACGGCTTTTGCTACTTCCCGGGTGCCGACCCGCACCACGCCGGGGAAGGCGCGGTAGGCGGAGCGGCTGACCGTCTCGCGGCGGAGTTCCTTGCCGTCCTGCTTTACGATCCGGTAGAGGGTGACGCGCTGGCCACTCTTCGCCCGCTTCTCCACCACGCGCCGCCCCTTCGGGAGCCGGGGATCGGATACGGTACTGATGGCGGCAGGGATCACGCTGATACGCCCGCGCTCCAGCTCCACCTCGCGCTTATCGGCGGGGTGGCCGTAGATGTGGAAGTAGACGGATCCGCCGGACACCTTGGCGTCGATCGCCACCGGATGCTTCAGGTTGTTGCGAAACCGGAAGTCGATGAGGCCATCGACCACCGTGGCATCGCGGCCGGCGGGAACGTAATGGACCGGGAACGCATGGTGGCTGCGGCGGACAATCTGAAGATCCGCCAGGAGCGCGGCGTTGAAGAGGGTGCTGCTGACCTGGCAGATGCCGCCTCCGATGCCCGGCTGAAGCTCACCCTTGACGATAACCGGCGCTTCCTTGAAACCGGCGCTGGCCACGCGCGGACCCACGATGTCGTTGTAGGAGAAGACATCGCCGGGGAGCAGCACGGTGCCGTCGATGGCGCGGCAGGCCAGGGCGACGTTGCTGATCCGGTTGCGGGAGCTGCCGCCCATACCGGTGCGGAAGCTGGAGAGACGCGCGGTGATCTCCTTGAGGTGCTCCAGGGTCACCTGCGGCACCGCTTCGCGGGTGGTCACCGGCAGCTCAATGGGCGTGAGGCTCTTCAGCCACTCGGTGCGGGATGCGCTGGAGAGCAGGCCTTCGGCCAGCTTGGCGCGGTAGGCGGGTTCGTCCAGCGCCGTATGAACGGAAGCGGCAAGCGCGGCAGGATCGAGTTCCTTGCCGGGCTGCGGCGGGGTCGCCTTGAACTTGCCGGCGACCTTCGTTAGCTTCGCGCTCTTCGGCTCCATGCCGATCTGCACCGCGAACCGAGCGGTGCCTTTGGTCACGGCTTCCGGCGTCAACACTACCGGCAGCGCCACCTGACGGGCGTCCGGGCCGGAGAAGCGTTCGCGGAGGCGGTCGACCAGGTTGCCCGCAGGGTCCGGTGCCACAGCAGCGGTGACGGCGGCAGCAACATCCACCTTGCCGCCCAGCCGGTCTGGCGTGGTGGCGAGGACGCGCTTCTGATACCGGAGCTTCAGGGGCGTGGCAAGCAGACGAGAGGATAGATCGTTGGCAATCTGCTTGATTTCGTCAGCGGACTTGCCGGAGACGTCCACGCCAGCCAGAAGCGTCTTCTCCGGCGCAAGCCCTTGCTGCGACGCAGGCGCCTGAACCGTCAAGAGCAGCACGCCGAACCCGGCAGCGCACGCGACGCCACCGACGCCCCATCTGACGCCCGCACCCATACCCCAACCGAGCGAAACGGCCATACTGCTGCCTTGTTTGCCCCGTGATGTCGTCCGCAGAGGACGTTTCTGTGATGGACCGTTAGCCATTGGTGCGACGCCAGCTCGAGCCGCCGCCTGGTCGGTCCTCCACCACAATTCCGAGATCGGTGAGGCGGGTTCGAAGGACGTCGGCCGCCCCATAATCCTTCGCCTTGCGGAGCGCCTGGCGAGCATCCAGCAGCAGTTCCACCAACGGACCGGTGAGGTCATTGTCGGACTGCACTTGGGACTGCGCTAACTCCAATCCCAGGATTCCCGCCAGCGAGAGCATCTGCTCCCGCGCGCCCCGCACGGCTTCCCGACCAGTATCGGAAGAAGCGGCGGCAGTCGCTGTGACTTTGTTCATCTCCGTGGCGAGGACGAACAGCGAGGCAATGGCAACGGGCGTGTTGAAGTCGTCGTTCATCGCATCGGAGAAGGAGCGGGCGGCGGTGGCTGTGTGCGCGACCAGCTCACCCGCTGACCCAGAAGCGTCAGTCCCCTCGGCTCCATCTGGCAGCTCGACGTAGCGTTCCGCGTTCTGGAGCGCGATCTGCAGCCGCTCCAGCGCCCGGCCCGCATCCTGCATGCTCTGCTCGGTGTAGTCCTGGGGGCTGCGGTAGTGGCTGCTAAGGATCCAGAAGCGCATCAGCAGGGCGCCGTACTTCTCAAGCTCGTCTGCCACCGTCTTGAAGTTGCCCTTGCTTTTGGACATCTTCTCGCCGCCCACCATCACCGTGCCGTTGTGCATCCAGTACCGAGCGAACGGCTGGTGCGTGGCGCACTCGCTCTGGGCGATCTCGTTGG
>JANPLG010000445.1:0-6485 GCA_031426395.1 Actinomycetes bacterium | reverse complement strand
GGGTTCGCATGGATAGGCATCGGGTTCAGCCGATGCCGGGCGATGCCGCTCGCAACCCCTTGGTACCGTCACCCCGCCTCCCGTCTTTGACCGACCAAAACTCAGCGACCCAAGTCCGAGCATCCAATGTCTCTGTCTCTCTCCCCCCCGGGGGGGAGGTCAGAAGCGTGATTTACAGTCAACGAGAAATGGAACCCGCCGACCCAGAAACCGCAATCCATCGTCCCGCAGGAGACTCATACGGAACGGTGAACCAGTCACCGAGGGCCCCGGAATCACCGCGACCCGATGTCAACGGAGAATCACGATGCGCAGAGGAGCTTCTCGAATTGCCGCCGTGAGCGCCGGAGCGCTCGCGCTGACGGGCGTCACCCTTTGGAACGTGGTACCGCGCGCCCAGGCCGCTGCGGACCCCGAAAGCAAGGCGAACCTCACCCACGGCTTTCAGAAAGGCGCGCCGGACTACAAGGCGATCGGCCCGCTGGCGTTCAGCCCCAGCGGCGTCCTCTTCTTCGCCGATGACCAGGGCGGTGCGGTCTACGGCGTCGACCTCGGCGAGAAGTCCGGAAGCGGTGCCGCCTTCACCCGGATCCCCGACCTCGGTGCAACCCTGGCGGCGCGCCTCGGCACCACCCCGGCCGGCATCGAGATCAAGGACGCTGCGGTGAGTCCTATCTCCCACGCGGTCTACCTTTCGGTGCGCAAGACGGACGGCGCCGACCAGAACCCCACCAACCCGGCTAACTACGCGCTCTTCGCGGTGCAGCCGGACGGCAAGGTTTCGGTAGTGGACCTGAAGGAGAAGGCTTTCGGGCGCGTGGCAGTGAGCGGGCAGCCAAGCTACGCCGTCCGGGGCAGCACCGCTCCCGCCCGCGTGATCGGTGACATCACCTACGTCAAGGGCCGCGTCCTGGCCGCCGTCATCTCCACCGATGCGTTCAAGTCGAACCTCGTCTCCGTGCCCGTGCCGTTCCGCGCGGAGGGTGTGGAGCGCTTCGCCACGGCGATCTACCACGTCTCCCACAAGAAGCAGGAAACGGCCTCCCCCATTCAGACGCTCACCAGCTACCGCGATGGCGACAAGGAGTACCTCATCGCCGCCTACATCTGCACCCCCGTGGTGCGGATCGATCCGGACCAGCTCAAGGCGGGCCAGGCCGTGACCGGCGTGACCGTGGCGGAGATCGGCAGCGGCAACCGCCCCATGGCGATGATCTCCTACGGGCGCGCCGGCAGCCAGCATCTGCTGCTCAATAACAGCAGCTTCGGCGTGGTCAAGGTGGATGGCAAGATCGTGACCGAGAAGGAGAAGGTCGACCAGATGACCACGGCGGATCGCGGCAACCGGGGCGCCACCCCCATCGCCGGGATTGAGCAGTTGGACACCATCAAGGACGCGCGGGCCTACGCCGTCTCCGGCGACCGCCTGTTGGTGGTCAAGCCGACCGCCGACGGCCTGGCGCTGGAAGCGATGCCGCTGCCGTAGCGCAGCGATCCAGCTGAATGGGTGAGAGGGAGAGCGGGGAACCGGGAAGCAGGCGCCTTTAGGCCGCTCCTTCTCTTCCGTTCTCCCTTTCTTGCAATTGGTCCGCGTGTGGGGAACTAGGCCTGCCATGGTGAAGCGCAAAGAGTGCAGCGCGGTGATTAGCCTGCTTTCGTGGCTGGTGATTCCCGTCGGCCTGGCAGGCTGCACCTCCGCACCGGCACAAACCCCAGAGAGATTCGCCATCGTTCCGGATCGTGGTGATCCGTCCCGCATCAGCGTGGAAGTCGGCGGCGAGATGGCGGAGCGACTTCGCGGCCACCTGGCCGGAGAAGCGTCCGGCGACCGGCTGGACGAGGTGCTGTCACTCCGGGTCCGAGGTAAGGTTGGATCGAAGGCAGCGCCCCTCCTGGCACGTGTAGAGTGGGACGGGGAGCGAGCCGTCCTCACGCCGCAGGTGCCGCTGACCCGAGGCATCACCTACGAGGCGATGCTGGCGAAGAGCCAGCTCAGTCCAGGCGCGGCGGATGTCACGACGCAGTACACTGTCCCCCCCGATGCTGGAGTCGCGGTTGCGCGGGTAGTGGGCATCTGGCCATCGGATGAGGAGCTGCCGGCGAACCTGCTGAAGCTCTACGTGCGGTTCAATCGTCCTATGGCGCAGGGGCACGCGTTCAAGCAGGTGACCCTCCTGGACGCGCAGGGCACGGCCATCGACCAAGCGTTCCATGAGGTCGAGCTTTGGGATGAGGAGCACCGCCAGCTCACCTTGCTGATCAATCCCGGTCGCACCAAGCGGCACCTCGGGCTGAGCGAGGCGCTGGGGCCGGTGCTGGTGCCTGGAGAGCAGTACCGCCTGCGGGTAGCTGCGGGCCTCCCGGATCAACGGGGCCGTCCCATGATCCGCCCGTTCGAGTTCAAGTTCCAGACCATAGGGGCGGACCACGGTCAGCCGGACATCGGAGCGTGGAAGGTGACCCATCCGCTGCATGCCGGACAGGCACCGCTCGCGGTCCGGTTCGATGAGCCGCTGGACCCATCCATTGCGCGGCGGTCGGTGCGCGTAGTGGGACCGAACGGCAGCACGCTTGCCGGAGAGGTGGCAATCTCGGCGGACGGGCGGGAGTGGCGGGTGAAGCCGGAGCATCCGTGGCAGCCCGGAGCCTACCGCCTCGTAGCCGAGGGCGACGTGGAAGACCGCGCCGGCAACAGCCTCGCACGCCGCTTCGAGACACATGCGGAAGGGGAGCGCCCGCGTACGGAATCTGCTCGCTTTACCATTCAATTCGCGATTCGATAAATGCTGGGAGGAATTATCAAAACCTTGGAGTGAACCCATTTCATGGATACTCTTCCTGAACTCACCGGTTCGGGTTCTATCTCGTCACATAAGTTGAAAGGGATTCTTTAATGGCGCAACTAGCACATGTTCCGAGCATCCGGCACCGCCGAAAACTTTCCCACTGGATTCTAGGCATTTTCTCGCTTGTTGCGTTGATTCAGCGATTTGATTGCCGGACTGCTAGCGCGTCGTCACCACCGGAACTTCGGTTGCCATTTCCGAACGGTTACCGTTCGCAATGCACTCAGGGAAACGGAGGCGCAACATCACATAATCTCCCATCCACGCGTCATGCATTGGATCTGGACGACCAACCATCTACACCAGGCCGTTGGGTCCTTGCGGCTGCGTCTGGTATCGCACGAGTCCGCCATAATCAAGCTTCATGGGGGAATAACGTGCGCATCGATCATGGAGGAGGTTATTTCACACTTTACGCACATCTTGCTTCTGTCTCAATACAAGATGGAGAGAGTGTGCAGATGGGCCGCCAAATCGGAACTATCGGGACAACGGGCAATTCAACGGGTATACACTTGCATTTCGCGTTGCACGAGGGCAACGCTTCAGCAGCCACAATCCCAGCGTCAATCCCTGCGCCAAGAATCTGGGCGCGAAATGTCACTCACGGCGGAACTTTCAAATGGTACTCTAGTCAAGAGTTTCTAGGGGGTATAGCCATCCCCCCTGGTGCCGTTTACGAAGCTGGTGATCCGCCCGGAAGCCCTCCACCACCGATCCCAGTTCAAGCTGGATACGAAGGTAACTCAACGAGGCATCAAGGAATTATAGATTGTTTCATTCGGGGCGGTGGAGACGCAGTTGTTGGATTGCCTGCCTCAATGCATCCATATAATGATCCCTACGTTCACCGGTATTTTGGTTCGGGATACAAGCAAGACTTTTCATCCGGCAGTAGGTCTGGAGCCATTCTCCAAGAGTTTTTCTCAAGCAGTGACAATCCGCCTTCGCCAGCCTTCTGGCTCTACGGTGGCGTTTGGAATAGGTACAAGGAACTAGGTGGTGCGGCCTCGTTCCTAGGATGGCCAACTGCTGATCAAGTTGCGAGTGGCACGTCTGGCAGTGGAACATCCGGGTTCACAGCTTCATTTGCCGGCGGAGACTTGGTGTGGCCGGCGCAAGGCCCCGGCGCAACCGGCGAAGTCCACACGCTCAGAGAAAAGCTCCGTCAAACCTACCGGGAAAGTGGTTCAGCCTCTGGCCCGCTTGGATATCCCAATACGAGCAATGTGACCGCAACATCCATATACGGCACGACCGGTGAGTATGCTGGCTTTGAAGGCGGTCAGGTGATGTGGCCACGCTCGGGTCCTGGCGCAGCGTCCGATGCCTTCGCCATCACAGGCCGTATCTTGCAAACCCACCGCGCTCTTGATGGATTGGGAGGTGGCCTCGGATATCCCAACACGCCGCACGTCAACGCGACTTCACTCTTCGGAACGTCAGGCCAGTATGTGGGGTTCGAAGGCGGCCAGATCATGTCGCCACTCTCAGGACCAGGTGCAGCTAGCCAAGCGTTTTCTGTAGACCAAGAGATACTGGCTTATCATCGCTCGAGGGATGGGCTTAGTGGTAGCCTGGGCTATCCTCAAGGCATTCCGAACCAAGTTGTGTCGGCCGAACGGCAAGGCCAAGCCCAAGTTTTCGAGGGCGGAACCATCTGTGTAAGTTCGCTCGGTACCTTTTCCATTAGAAAGCCAATCCTTGAAGGACACGACTTCGTCAGATTCGGCTTTCCAAGAGGCGAAGCTTACCAAAGAGACGGCGTACTGCGACAGGATTTCGAGAGAGGTACCATCATTCTAGGTGAGCCAACGGTGCTGACAATTGAGTCACCACAGGCTCCGCTCATCATTGGGCAGTTCGCGAAGGTCAAGTGGAAGAGTAGAGGTATTGCAAGAGACACGCTCATTCGGCTGGAATTGTCGCGTAATGGCGGCTCGTCGTGGAGGTCAATCACCTCAGGAACTCCGAACTCTGGCTTCTATCGATGGCAAGTTAGCGGACCGAGTACGGCGAAGGCGCGATTGAGGGTATCAGTGTTGGCGCAACCCGCAGTTGTTTCCGTTCAGCGGCGCAACGTCAAGATTGCAAGACCGTAGTTGCTATTCACGCCGAGCGAGTCAGACCGGTGACAACGAGCACGGATGTGTGCAGGCAGCCAGTGGCGAGGGGATTGAAGTGATGAGGCTGCCACTGGGAGCTACCGGTGGAGCAGCTTCAGCCCCACGATCCCGCTGAGGATCAGGCCGACGCACACCATCCGCAGCGCGTCCCGTGGCTCGCCGAGGAAAAGCATGCCGACGATGACCGCACCCGCAGCACCGATGCCGGTCCAGATGGCATAGGCCGTTCCCAGGGGGATGGTCCGCATCGCGACGGAGAGCAGCGCGAAGCTGGCGATCATCGCAACGAGGGTGCCGACACTCGGCCAGAAGCGGGTGAACCCTTCCGAGTACTTCATTCCGGCGGCCCACACCACTTCCAGCAGGCCCGCGATGACCAGGTAGAACCATGACATGTCAGATCTGCCCCACCCAATCCGGCTGAGCCACCTCGGACCAGCGCTGCCGTATCGCGGCGAACTCGGCGTCGGGAAGGGGACCCTGCTCTAGAACGGAAGCGTTCTGCTGCCAGCGTTTCGGGTTGGACGTCCCCACAATCGCGGTGTGCACCCCCGGCACCGAGAGCGTGAACCGCAGCGCGACCGCTGCCGCGGCCTCGATTGGCGCTTCAGGGTCGTCCTGGACGAAGGGGTAGGCGAGCGCCTGGAGCCGCTGCCAGTAGGGATGATGGTAAGCGCCCACCGGCTCTTCCTTGTCCCGCCATGCGGCATTGGCAATCGGCCGCTTGGCAATCACGCCCATGCCGCGCTCCCGGGCCAGCGGTAACGTAAGGCTCAGCGGCTCCTGATCAGCGATGCTGATGGAGGTCTGCAGGGTGTCGAAGGCACCGCATTCTACCGCGTACTTTGCAGCCTCCCGGTCGCCGCTGTAGCCGATGAACCGGGTCTTACCGGCGGCACGGGCCCGTTGCAGAACCTCGATCACCGTTCCGTCCCGGAGGAGGTTTAGGCTGCACGAGTGGAGCTGGACCAGGTCGACGTGATCCGTGCGAAGGCGGCGCAGGCTGCGGTCGATCTGCTGCTCCAGCATGATCGGATCCCAGTCCGGTAGGTCGAGGCCCGCGCTGTGGCCGCACTTGGTGAAGAGATAGAAGTCGCCGCGACGATGGCTAACCGCCTGTCCGATCAGCTCCTCGCTGGTGCGGTAGCACTCGGCGGTGTCGATCACGTTCAGACCGCTGTCAAGGGCGCTCCCGAGCAGTGCCTCAACGGTGGCGACCGGCACATCCTGGTAACCGATCTCCGCACCGCCAAATCCCAGCGCGGTCACCTCCAGCCCGGTCCTCCCGAAAGTCCGCTTCTCCATCCGCCACCTCCGCCGCTAGTTTCAGCCTGAATGGGTTAAGTCAGGCTTCTTCTATCAGCGGACACCGTGACGTGAAACGTCGCCGAAGCACTTGATCGGCATCAGTCCATCACGGGAGGCCACTTCGAACCACCAAGTGTCAGGCTCAGGGGTTGCCGGGCGAACTCGGATCAGGAGCTACTGGGGTGCTCTCCGCGCGCGGTAGAAC
>JANPLG010000444.1:0-14808 GCA_031426395.1 Actinomycetes bacterium | reverse complement strand
GTTATCCCTTGTGGCAGCCGCGTATCCGCAGGCTCTCCTGCTATCTCCAGGTAGAGTTCGAGGCACACTCTCCCGGGGGGCGCTATCCCTTCCTGAACAGAGTAACTGCAACGAGAAACTGCAAATGGGCGAAGGAGAATTCAGAACGATCCAACAAACGGGTTTCACCGACTGGTCGCCCGGCTGGCGGCTCACCCGGTGCTCGCCGGGCACACGACGAGGTGATGCGTGGTTCAAGTCATTGGCATCAATCCGGACGGATTGAATGAAGTCGAGAAGAACGGTTTCACCATCCTGACCAAGCTCTCCGAGGATTCGCTCAACGATCTGAAGGAAATCCTGAGCCTGGGCGTCCCCAGCCATATCGGACCCCAGACGTTGCGAGAGTTCCTGGAGTTGTGCGAGCGGGTGGGCCTCAGGCTCACCAACGCGGGCATCGTCGAATTCAAGGACGACCACGAGCTCGGCAATACAGGCGACCTGAAAGGGGTGATCGGCCCCCAGACGGCGGAAGTGTTCTACCAGACCCTGCTGGTGCTGCAGGACCGCGGACAGTTCAGCTTCCCCTTTAAAAAGCTGCCCTCGGCGGACTGGACCTCCGGTGCCCGCCGCTTCGGGTCGAACCGCAACGGAGGGAAGCGCGCCCATGCCGGCTGCGACCTGTACTTCCCCGCCGGGACCCCGATCCATGCGGTGGCGGACGGCATCGTCACGGCGGGTCCGTATCCGTTCTATGCCAAGACCTTTGCCATCGAAGTGGACCACGGCGCCTTCCTGGCGCGCTATGGTGAGGTCCAGAAGTCTGGGGCGGTGGGGGAAGGCACGAAGGTGGGGCGCGGCCAAGTGATCGCCAAAGTGGGTCACTTGGTCGGCATCTCGGTCGCCAGCGACATGCTCCACCTGGAGCTATACGACAAGTCGGCAAGGGGGTCGCTGACGGTCTCTGGTGCCGGGTCGAAGAAGCGCGGCGACGGGGTCACCTTCCAGCGCCGCCAGGACCTGATCGACCCGACACCCTTCCTAAACGAGTGGCGCGATCGGCTGCCATAGTACGGGGAGCGATGCGGTCGCGTTGAAAGACCGGCGTTCACCTACTTCGCAGATTATCTGGGTTCCGGCTCTCCCGCCTGACTGCCTACAAGGCGGGAGAGCTTTACGCCTCAAACTACGCCATGATCGCTTTGACGAACTCTCCGTGGACGTCCGTCAGGCGGAAGTCACGGCCGGCGTAGCGGTGCGCCAGCAAAGGATTGGCCGCATTCGAGGGAGGTGCCTGACTGGTCTAGATCGACGGAAACACTCACACACCCAAGATCGATTTCGCAGCCGCCAGGTTGGGAGCGAACTGCAAGTTAGCATCTTGGAAGCTGCGCTGTAGATCGGGATGCAAACCCCGACCTTGGCAGTAGTAATTCGTATTGGAACTCACGAAAACACAGGGCGGAGAGTAATGGACAGCCTTGAGTGCTACGGCCAGCTCAAGGCAATGCTCCACGATGATGCAGTCGTTTGGTGGGCTTCCCTTGCGTGCAGGGGGTTCTTCAAGGGAAAAGCGGATGCCTGCTCGTCGCCGTGCTTCCTCGTGGACATCGAGCACTATCGCAGCATCAAATAGCCGCTGAGCCACGGCGGAGAGTCCGCCAAGAAGGATGCCTTCGGGCAGGCGCACGGATGGTGGCTCTGGAATCTCCAACGCGGCTGACGCGGCCTTCAATGCTTCGAGGCCGTCCTGGACAGAACGGATGAAACTCCGCATCTCTGATTGGGTCTTCGCGAAGTTGTCGCCCCACTCGTCGACCACCTTGGCTGGAACCACAACCCAAAGTTGCCTCGGATTGACCTGAGCCAGTGCGGCCAACTCAATGGCGGGCTGGAGCCCACCACTCTTCGGCCTCATAGGCGAGCGTGCTGGGTCGAGAAGTCCGCACGTGTCAACCATCACGACGGGAGCTGGCTGTGACACTATCAGGTTGCAGGCATCCTGAACGGATGTGTAGGGGCGCAACTCAGCCACCGTGTCGAGCAAAGGTCAGGGAGTGCTGAGGGCTATGGAACCGCGCTCGCTGTAATAACTGAGCAGTTCCCTTGCAGAGTCGTAATCTCTGGCGAGTTCCGCTGCGCCGTCCTCCGGCCACCCCAACTCATCCTCCAGAAGCCTTCGCAGGATGCCGGCATCAAGATCGACTCGTGCTTCATGTGCAGACACCAAGAAGTCCATCCACCTCTTGTGGTCGAGTGAGTGCCCTGCACCAGTTGTCTTGTTCGCGACGGCGGAGAACCTGTGCAGCTTCTCCTGAACGGTTCTCGGCAGGACATCATCCAAGGAGCGGGTGTCCGGGCCAAGCGAGATCCGCAGGCCAAACGGTTCGCGGAGAGGCGCCAGGTAGTGATCGTGGAACTCTCGTAGGATGGCGTTGTACTGATCGACGTTAAGGCTAGCTTCAAAAGGAACGATGTTGGCCAGATCGAGACCGTCAGTGCGCTCGATCAGGTAAAGGGTAGCCTTCGGCACGTCGCCGGTGCTCTTCCTCGTGAAACAATAGTAGCCCGCCAGTTGCTTCTCGCGCACCGTGTCTCGCTGCCAGGGTTCCGCTGCTATGCGGCTGACATGGGCTAACCACTGCTGGATGGATGCCGAGTTACCGCGAACCGTTAGCTCTTGAAAGACCTTCATCGCCTCACCATAAGCCCTACTTGGACGTTTCGAGAATTTTAGCTCGATAGAGCCTCTGGGTCCATTCAATTGCAGCCACATTTGAGGACGCCTACTACGCCATGATTGCTTTGACGACCTCTCCGTGGACGTCCGTCAGGCGGAAGTCGCGGCCGGCGTAGCGGTAGGTGAGCTTGGTGTGCTCCATGCCCATCAGGGCCAGGATGGTGGCATGCAGGTCGTGCATGTGGACCTTGTCCTGCTCCGCGTAGTAGCCCCACGGGTCGGTGGCACCGTAGACGAAGCCGGGCTTCACACCGCCGCCGGCCAGCCACATGGAGAAGGCGTGCGGGTTGTGGTCGCGACCATCCGTCCCTTGCGCCGTCGGCGTGCGGCCGAACTCCCCACCCCACCAGACCAGTGTGTCTTCCAGCAGGCCGCGCGCCTTGAGGTCCTTCAGGAGACCCGCAATCGGCTTGTCGACTTCCCTGGCGTTCTTGGTGTGGTCCGCCTTCAGGTTGCCATGCTGGTCCCACTTATAGCTGTGGGTGCACTGGATGAAGCGGACGCCGGACTCTGCGAACCGTCGGGCAAGGAGGCACTGGCGACCGAAGTTGTCGGTCGGCTCCTCGTTGATGCCGTACAGCTTCAGGGTCTCGGGCGACTCCTTGTCGATACTCATCACCTCCGGCGCCGTCATTTGCATCCGGTAGGCCAGCTCAAAACTATTGATCCTTCCTTCCAGCACCGGGTCGGGTCCCAGCGGGCTCTTGTGCCGCTCGTTCATTCGCTTCAGCATCGAGAGCTGGAGTTGCTGAAGGTCGCGGGATGTCTCCGCGTTCTGGATGAACTTGATTGCGGCGTCCTTTGCCTTCACGGCAGCATTGCCGATGGAGGTGCCCTGGAAGTCCGCAGGCAGGAAGGCACTGCTCCAGTTCTGGACGCCGCCGTGCCCCAGCGTCGGGCAGACGGTGATGAACCCCGGCAGATTCTGGTTCTCCGTCCCCAGGCCGTAGGTCACCCAAGAGCCGATGGAAGGTCGCACAAAGGTGTCGCTGCCGGTGTGGAGCTGGAGGAGCGCTCCACCGTGCGCGGAGTTGTTGGCATGGATGGAGCGGATGACGCAGAGGTCGTCCGCGCACTGGCCGACATGCGGGAAGAGGTCGCTCACCTCGAGGCCGCTCTGGCCGTACTTCCGGAACTCCCACGGGCTCTTCAGCAGATTGCCGGTCTGCGCGAACTGCACGCGAGGCTTCTGCCCCGGGTACGGCATCCCATTGTCCCGCGCCAGCGCCGGCTTGGGGTCGAAGGTGTCGACCTGGCTGGGGCCGCCGTGCATGAAGAGGAAGATGATCCTCTTGGCGCGCGCCGGAAAATGGCTGTTCTTCGGTGAAAGCGGCCCGGCAAGCGCAGCAGCGGCACTCCCACCAGCGGCGGCGGCTCGGGCGTCTTCCTGCTGCATGAGCGAGGCGAGCGCCATCATTCCGAACCCATTGGCCGAGGTTCGGAGCAGGTCGCGGCGGTTGAACACCGTCTCAAAGCGATTACAGTTCATGGTCCTGACTCCTGAAATCTGATCGACCCCACCCGAATGGGAATGGAGGAATGGGAGAGAGGGGGGATTGGGAAACCCTAAGCTTGCAGCGCTCTCCCATTCACCCTCTCTCCCTCTCACCCATTCGCAATCACCAAAGGGACTCCGTCTAGTTGATGGTAAGGAACTCGCTCGAGGCGAGCAGAAGCTGGGAGAAGCTGGCCCATGCGGTGTGGCGTCGCTTCGCGGCGTCCATGTCCCGAGCGGCTAGCTGGCCTTCATAGTGCTTGATGAACTCCAGTGCTGCGGCAACTTCGTCGGCGGCGGCGGGGCGGCCATAGGCCAGCAGGTAGGCTTGCTTGATGCGGGCGGCATCGTCCAGGCCTTCGGCGGTGAGCAGCCTATCCGCCAGCCCCTTGCTCTGCTCCACCACAAACTGCCCGTTGAGCAGGAAGAGCGCCTGCGGGGCGACCGTGGTGCTGGCGCGCTGTCCGTTAGGGAAGCTCGGCTCCACGAAGTCGAACACCTGGAAGACGACGTACACCGCGTACCGGATCACCGGCAGATAGATTGCCCGGCGGGGGCTGTCGTACTGAGCGCCATTGCCTGACTGGTCGTTGGTGACGTAGCCGATATTCTCCGTCTTCAGCTGGCTGCCGCCCGTGGTCCGGTCCAGATTGCCGCTGACGAAGAGCATGCCGTCTCGGATCTGCTCCACAGAAGCTCGCCGCCGGTGAGCGCGCCAGAGCAGCCGGTTCTCGGGATCGGCCAGCGCGGCCTTGGCGTCGTAGGTCGTGCCCATCTGGTAGGTGCTGGTGAGGAGCATCGTGCGGTGGAGCTTCTTGAGCGACCAACCGTTCTTCACGAACTGGATGGAGAGCCAGTCCAGCAGTTCCGGATGCGTGGGCCGCTCGCCCAGCTTCCCGAAGTTGTCCGGGCTGCGGACAATCCCCTCGCCGAAGTGGTGCAGCCAGGTGCGATTCACCATCACCCGCGAGGTGAGCGGATTGTCCTCCCGCGTGAGCCACTGCGCGAACTCGAGCCGACCACTTAGGTTGCTGGCTGCGGGCGTCTGCTTCTCCCCGGCGATGATGCGAGGGAAGATGCGAGGGGCAGGATCGCCCAGAGTCTGGGTGTTTCCACGGATGTGGATCTTCACATCCGCCGGTGTGCGGTCCTCTTCCACTGCAATCGCCATGATCGGCTGACCTGGCGCGCTCTTTTGCATTGCAGCGAGCTGCTCGCGAACGCGGGCAATCTCTTTGACCGTGGCGGGCGCAGAGAACCGCTCCGCCTTCTCCAGCCCAAAGGCGCTGCTTCCGCCGTAAAGCACCTGGCGCACAGCCTCGAGATTGGCGTCACCCAGGCGGGCCGGCGGGTTCTTGGCCTTCTCCTGTGCGCGGAGCCAGGCTTCGTTGGCCTCTTGAAGAAGTCCCTGGTACCGTTCTGCGACCACAGCCAGCGAGGCCGGTGCCGTGGCGAAAAGTTTCGCCACGCGCGGGTTCCAGCTCTGTGCGGCGCCGGATGCCTGCCACTCCTCGGTCACCTTCTTCGCATCGACCGCGAAGGTGGCCTGCGGTAGAGCGCTGAAGCGCCGCCACGGCTCCCAGAGCGGATCGTTGGCACGCCCCTCGGCGGCGCGGAGATATGCGGCAGAGCGGCGCAGCAGTTCCGCGTCGAGGTTGTGTTGCTTCGCCAGGTCGGCCGGCTTTGCGCTTCGCGGTTTCGCGGATCCGTTCACTGCAACCGGCTCACCCGCCACCGGCACCAGGGCGATGCGGTCGATGTGGGGCAGCGAGGAGGACGCCTGATCGATACGCAGGACGTGCTTCCCGGCGGCCAGCTTCACGCTGCCCTCCGCCGACCACACCTGCTCCTTCGGCCCAAATCCGCCCGTAGCCTTGGAGGCAGCCCGGCTGGCGATTTCCCGCCCATCTAGGCTCACCTTCACGGGGCGGCTCTCACCGGAAGCCAACCGAAGGAAGATGTCGAGACCTTCCGGCCGCGCGAGTTCGAACTCGTACTCCGCGAACGCGGCGCTTCGACCGGCGCTCTCGATGATCCCGATCCCCTGTCCGTAGGTGGTCGTGTTCACCTGCACGTCGGCGCGCGTGAACTTCTCTGCCTCAAGCTGCATCGTCCCCGGACGGTTGAGGTCCGGCTGCCCGGTCGCGCTCCGCGCCGCCGCTACGTCGGCTTCCAGCCCCACCAGGAGGTACCGATGGGCCTCGGCGACAATCGGCGCGGTGGCCTGGGAGTTGGCCTGCCAGGTGAGCTTCCGCAGCTCTTCCTCACGGGCTTCGACTTCCTTCTTGTGGGCTTCCTGCATCGTCACCACGGACGGATCGGAGAGCGGGCGCTCCAGCACCCGGGCCACCGTGTTCAAGGTCGACATGGTGCGGGTGCTTTTGAAGATCCCCGCCAGGCCGTAATAGTCACGGGTCGGGAGTGGGTCGAACTTGTGGTCGTGGCAGCGCGCGCAGGCGATGGTCAACCCCATCACTGACTTGCTCACCGTGTCGATCTGCTCGTCCACGATGTCCATGACCATCTTCTCTTTGTCCGGCTCCGCCAGCACCTTGGGACCCAGCCCGAGATAGCCGGTCGCGATCAGGCGTGCCCGGTTCTCCGCCGGGTCCTGGGAGGCAGGCAGGAGATCGCCGGCAATCTGCTCCCGGATGAACTGGTCATAGGGCTTGTCCTGGTTGAACGCATCGACCACGTAGTCGCGGTAGCGCCAGGCATTGCCGAACGCGGTGTTCTCATCCAGGCCGTTGGAATCGGCATAGCGGGCCACGTCCAGCCAGTGCCGTCCCCAGCGCTCCCCATAGGCGGTGGAGGCGAGTAGGCGGTCGACAACCTTGGCAAAAGCATCCGGTGAACGGTCCGCGACGAACGCTTCCACCTCTTCGGGGGTCGGCGGGAGGCCGGTGAGGTCGAAGTTGACGCGGCGGATGAGCGTGCGTCGGTCCGCAGGGACGGAGGGCTTGAGGCCGGCTGCCTCAAGGCGGGCGAGGATGAAGGCATCGATGGGGTTCTTCACCCACGCGGCATTCTTGACGCCTGGGATCTTCGGCAGCCGCGGCGTCTGGAACGCCCAGAACTTACGCTGCTCCTCCGTGAAGAGCTGTCCGTTACCGGGTCCGGCAGTCACCACCGGCTTGGCGTTGGGCCAAGACGCCCCCGACTTGACCCAGGCGGTCAGGTCCGCCATCTCCTGAGGCTTCAGCTTGCCCTGCGGCGGCATCTTCAGGTAGTCGAGCTTGTGGCTGAGTGCGTCGAGCAGCAAACTCCGCTCCGGGTTGCTCTTGTCGATGAGCTTGCCCTGATCGCCTCCCTTCAGGAATGCCTCGGCGGTGTGCATCCGGAGGCCGCCCTTGGCCACCTTCTCTCCGTGGCACGCGAAGCACTGTTGGGCGAAGAGCGGCCGGATCTTCGTCTCGAAGAACTCGAGACTCTTCGCATCCGGCGCCTTGGCATCCGTGCCTACAGCGGGCGCTACTGGTGCTGCAGGTTTCGCCGGCTTGGGCGCTTCCTGCGCGGCCATCACCGTGCCTGCTCCAAAGGCCACTCCGAGTGACACTCCCCAGATCCACTTCATACGGCTACTCCAACGGACAAATCAATTCAGAATGCAGAATTCAGAATGCAGGGCTGCGCATAGGCGCTATCGGCGGTCATCGCGACTCCCCCGCACGTGCGCTCTTTGAGCGTTTGAGAAGGGCCAATGTTTCGGCGGTGCGCACCGCAGGAGTGGCGGACTACCAGTTGCGTCGGCACGCGGATGACGGAAGCGGGCTGCCCTGGCTCTTCCAGTCGGTCGAAGAGTCTCGCGGCGGCGCGCCGGCCTAACTCACGTGGGTCCTGATGCATTGTAGTCAGCCCCAGGAAGCGTGCGAGGGGGAGGTCGCCGTAAGAGACCAGGGCCACATCCTCTGGTATGCGCAGCCCGCTCTCGCGTAGCGCCAGGTGCGTCTCGGCGGCCACTTGATCATTGGCGGCAAACAGTGCGGTGGGTGGTTCCTCGCGGTTCAGCAGATGCGTCAGCGCCCCGCCCAGCCCAGCGCCGGAGAATGTCGTGATCACGATGAGCGATGGGTCGACCTGCATACCCGCTTCACTCAAGGCTTTATCATAGCCTGCACGGCGCTCCCGCGCAGGCGTGGCATCCACGGGTCCCGCCAGGTGACCGATGCGGCGGTGTCCCAGTTCCAAGAGGTGCCGGACCGCGACCCTGGCCCCAGCCACGTCGTCGCTCACCACGCAGTCGACCCCTCGCCCCGCATCCGTGCCGTAGCACTGGTCCACCAGCACGCACTCCACCCCATCGGCGGCGGCGTCGTCCAGCCAGACGCGCGCGGCGGCGGGACCGAGGTGGCTGCTCAGGCTGATCAGCCCTTCGACCCGGTTCTCGAGGAGGAGGCGGGCCTGCCCCAGTTCGTCGCCCACGCCCTCGCTCTTGCGGTAATAGGTGAGCAGCATCCGGTAGTCGCGGCGGGCGCACGCTTCCTGAATGCCGTTGACAATCTCGGCCTCGAACGCGGACTCGAGCGAGGGGACCATCACCCCCAGAGTGCGCGTCCGCCGGGAGACCAGGCTCCGCGCGATGCTGTTGGGCCGGTATCCCAGCGCAGCCGCGACGCGAAGGATCTCCGACCGCGTTGGCTGCGGGATGGAGACATCGGTCCGGCCGTTGAGGACGTAAGAGACCGTGGTGCGGGAGAACCCGCTCTCACGAGCCACATCCACCATGCTTGCGCGAGGAACCATGTAGGAAAAATGTTCCGGTTAGCCGCAGCGCCTGCCGGATGGCAGCCGTAGTGACACGTGTCACCGCCACCCCAGACTACCACGCAGTTGCACTCCCGTCTGCTGCAATCTTGTGACGGCCCCGATCGCTCCTTGACCCTGCGGCCTTGCCGGTACCGACGGCTCACGATACAACCCGCCTTCCGTCTCTCCTGGGCCGATTCTCTGATACCGTGGATCAGTCGGTCCCAGATTCCCAGGCGCGAACCCTGGCTGCCCGAACCCTTGCTGAAGGTTTGGATTGTGACTGTTACCGTACCGCGTAATTACACCTCCCGCCGGTAAGCACGCGCGGTCCGGGTTCAAATGGGTTCCCGGAGGGCAACACCATCTGTACCAACAAAATGGGCGATGACTAAGTATTATTAGGTTCTGCTACGCACAAGACCGCACGAGGCCGGGGCGATTCGGTGGTCGACACCCGGCCGTGAACGGACCGGGCTGACCGGTTGGGAAGACCGCTGAAGCGGCCTGATGGTGCGCATAGGTGCCGTTGGACCTTGAGGTTGGTGCTCTGTTCCGGTAAGAGCTGTGGGTAATCATCCTGACATACAGCTTAGTAAGGGCGCATTTTGTTTGTACAGATGGGGCAACACTCCTACGCACCTGGACAGGTACTGCCGGGAATGACGGCAGTGTGGGTGCTGGCACTTGCCGTACTGGGCGATGTACAGGGTTCACGTTCGGCGGCACCGGCCGTCACTCTTGCCGAGGCGATCTCTGTGCGTGAGCTACCTGCCCTGCGAGGGTCCAGGGAACCAACGCCCTGGCCGTCGCACGGCCTCTGCAGTAGAGTGCGATTCCCTGGAACGTCGGATCAGCTATTCCCAAGCTCGAACCTTGCAGCCCGAGCTTCGGTTGAGACATGGGTCTGTGGCTGCTACCGTACCGCGCAACCACACCCGTCGCCATAAGACCTGAGGTCCAGGCAAGTTGCCTCATGGGAGAGCTTAACCCCGTACGGGCAGACTCCATACGGGCAGGCGGCCCTCAAGGCGTTAGGTTACCGTCTCGATCGCGAGGGTATCTGGGGTTGTCCATCTCCAGGAACGCACCCCTCGAACTGCACCCTGCGAGGCACGCTCGCATTCGCCCAGACAACAGCTCCCCACCCTGCGATCCCTTGCATTCTGAATTCTGCATTCTGAATTGCATCGGGCGAAGGGACCGTCGCGGCCCATCTGATGAGGAGAAACCTGGTCCGGTGGGTAGAAGCTGCCGGACCCATTATGAGTATCGGAATCTACCTTCTACTGGCGGTGCTGCTCGTTCTCTTGAACGGCTTCTTTGTCGCGGCGGAGTTCGCACTGGTCAAGGTGCGCTCCACGCGGATCATGGAACTCGCGAACGCCGGAAACCCCGCCGCGCGGATGACGCTCCGGTCGCTCCAGCACCTGGATGCCTACCTCTCCGCAACGCAGCTCGGAATCACCTTCACCAGCATCGGACTGGGGTGGGTGGGCGAACCCGCAATTGCCCGGCTGCTGGAACCGATGTTTCACGCCGCCCATCTTCCCGAGAAGATCATCCACCCCGCGTCGTTCGCCATCGCCTTTGCGGTGGTCTCTGCGGCGCACATCGTAATCGGGGAATTGGCGCCCAAGAGCTGGGCCATCCAGCAGCCGGAGCGGGTCTCGATGGCGGTCGCCTACCCGCTTCACGCCTTCTACGTCACCTTCCGATACGCCATCTCGTTCCTCAACTGGCTCGCGTCCCTGGTCTTGCGCCTCTTCCGGATCAAACCGGGTGCGGAGCACGAGATGGCGCACACGCAGGAAGAGTTGCGGATGATCCTCACGGCTTCCGGACAGAGCGGAGTGCTGAAGGACAGTGAAGTCGACCTCGTCAAGCACGTCTTCGAGTTCGCCGACAAGGTGGCCAGCGAGGTGATGGTGCCGCGGGTCGACATGGTCTACCTCGACGTCACCTGGCCCATCGAGAAGAACCTGGACGTGGTCCGCAGCCACACCTACACCCGCTATCCGCTCTGCAACGGCGAGCCGGATACAGTGATCGGCATGATCCATCTGAAGGACATCGTCCGGCAGCCACGCTCCAGCGCCGACCTCAGCCAGCTCAAGCGGGACATCCTCTTCATTCCGGAAACCAAGTCAATCGACCAACTCCTGCGCGAATTCCAGGTCCGCAAGATGCATATGGCGGTGGTGGTGGACGAGTATGGCGGGACAGCCGGAATCGTGACGATGGAGGACGTTCTGGAGCAGATCGTGGGCGAGATTCACGACGAACACGAAGAGCCGGACCCGGAGGTCAAGCCATTGCAGGACGGGCGGTACCTGGTGGATGGCCGTGCGCTGCTATCAGATCTGCGGCTGGACCACGAGATCTTCCTCACCGCCAACGGCTCGGAAACGGTGGGCGGCTGGGTGCTGGATCACGTGGGCGCGATCCCCGCAGAGGGACTGCAACTTGATGTGGATGGCTACCAAGTGCGCGTGGAGGCGATGGATGGTCAGCGGGTGCGCAAGGTGATGCTCGTCAAAACTGAAGTCGAGGAGGCGTTGCCGGTAACGCTCGCGGCATAGCGTCGCGCGTTGGCTTAGACCAGAACTGCCTTCAGCTTCTTCAGGGCCTTCCGCTCCAGGCGGCTCACGTGCATTTGCGAGATGCCCAACCGCCGCGCCAGATCGGACTGCGACGCTTCACCGTAGAAGCGGTGGTAGATGATGGTCCGCTCCCGCTCATCCAGCACCCCGAGAGCGGAGCGGACCGCTTCCCGCGTGTCGACCTGCTGGAGGTTGTGATCCGGGCCGCCCAGCGTATCGCTGTAGCTGGCACCGGCGCGTCCTTCCTCGCCCTCCATCATCGCATCTAGGGAGTTGGACTGATAGACCCGCTCCAGGTCCATGGCGGATAGAAGGAGCTCTTCCGTGACCCCGGCGGCCTCTGCCATCTCCTGAATAGTGGGGGAGCGTCCGAGCTTGTACTCCAGCCGCTCACGCAACTTGCGCAGGCTAAGACCCAGCTCCCGCAGGCGGCGCGGGGCCTTCACACCCCAGGTGTGATCCCGGAAGTACCGCTTAATCTCGCCGGCAATGGTCGGTACGGCATAGGTGACGAAGCTTACGCCCTTGTCCGGATCGAAGCGCTCAATGGCGGCGATCAGGCCCATGTAACCCACCTGCATCAGGTCTTCCAGCGAGCTCCCGCGCCCATTCGCGAATTTAGAAGCCAGGTAACGCACCAACCCGCCGTGCAACTCCACGAGGCGGTTGCGCAGCACCAAGTTACGAGACTTGGAGAACTCCCTCAAGAGGAAGGCAGCGTCGCTCCATTGCGGATCGCCGGGACCGTACGGCAGACGCACGACGGGTGCGGGGACGACCGGGGACTTGGGGGTCTCGTCGACTTCTGGAGCGGGAACAGCGGACATGGGTAAAGCTCCCTACAGAGGCGCGGACGAGTCCGAAACCGGGCAATGCCAAAACGCGAAGCCGGGGACTAGAGCGTACAGGCTGGGCAAGGCGGGGGTTGCTGGCAAGACGGCAGAGCGGTTGAGCGCCCCTCATCCATCGGCATCGAACTCAGGCGTGGCACCGATTAGCAAGCAACATCAATCTACCACGCCCGCTTCTCCATCAAACTACTTTATGGCTCCTGAGGGGCACTGCGGCGAGGGAAAGAAACCAAGCTAAACCTCCGCGAGGAAGTCGGATTCCACCTCTCCCCTCCCTTAGGTGAAACTCGGCGGAAGTCCCGGTGACAGAGTGGGCTGTACCCTTACGCCCGCATCCCCATCTTCTTACTGCAGCCCGGCTCATCTATGACCTCCCCCGATCCGCTCACGCCGGCGCAACGGCACTACTGCCGACGTCGCTTCGTGCGGCGGACGAGCCTCTCTGCCCTTGGCCTCGGATTGGCGGATTGGCTGCTCCTTGAGCGTCAGGCGCTCGCAGCCGGTTCTCCGGGCAGGCCTCAGGCCAAGAACGTGCTGGTGATCCTGGAGCAGGGCGGTCTCAGTCACATGGACACCTGGGATCCGAAGCCGGAGATGCCGGTGGAGCACCGGAGCCCGTTCAAGCCGATCAAGACCTGCGTCCCGGGAATCGAGTTCACGGAGCTCCTGGCGAAGACCGCGAAAGTGGCGGACCGGCTGGCGGTGGTCCGGGGCATGCACCATACCGTCGGCGACCACCCGGCGGGCACTGCCTTCATGCTCCAGGGCAACGACCCAAATGGTGCCATCAAGTATCCGGACATGGGCGGCGTGGTCGCGGAGCAACTCGGCTCCGACTGCGGGTATCTGCCGCCCTACATCATGATCCCCGGCAACAGCGAGCAAGCCTACAACAGCACGCACGGTTTCCTCTCCGCCAGTCGCGCCGCGTTCAAGACGCAGGGCGCCGACCTCTCCGATCCGAAGTGGTCGGTGGCCGGACTGCTTCCAGCCGTGGGTGAGAGCCGCACCGCGCGCCGGCACCGGCTGCTGAACCAGCTGGAGGAGGGCTTCCTGGAGGCGGCAGGCAACGACCACGCCACTGCGGCGCGGAGCACCTACGAGCAGGCGTTCAACGCCGTCACCAGCCCGAAATCCCGCGCCGCGTTCGACTTCACCACCGAGTCCGACCGCACCAAAGACGCTTACGGACGGGGCCACCGCGGCTTCTGCTACCTGCTGGGCCGCAAGTTGGTCGAGGCGGGGGTCCGCTTTGTCACGGTGGATGTCCGCTGTCCCAAGAGCAGCGTGCCGAAGGACGGCGAGAACCTGAACTGGGACCACCACGATCACATCTACACCACGGGCACCTGCGGCAAGGAGCGGGTGCTGTGCGGCGGCGAGGGACGGTACGGCATCGGGACGTGGCCAATGATGGGGAGCACGGACCAGGCCTTCGCCGCGCTCATCGAGGACATGGATCAGCGGGGACTGCTGGCGGAGACGCTGGTCTGCTTCATCACGGAGTTCGGCCGCAGCCCGCAGATCAACAAGTGCCAGGGTCGGGACCATTGGCCTCAGGCCTACTCCATCGTGTTTGCCGGAGCCGGTGTGCCGGGCGGTCAGGTGATCGGCGCGACCGACAGCCGCGGCGGCGAAGTCACCGAGGCACCACACACCCCGCAGGACTATGCGGAGACGGTCTATAAGAAGCTCGGCATCCAGACCGGGCTGCGGCTCAAGGGCCCCGGTGACCGCCCCATCGACTTCACCGATGGCGGAAAGCCGATCCCAGAACTCTTCTAGAGACGGGGCATCTCAGCCGTAATCGGTATTCAATCCCCAGGCGCATTGAACGGGTGCCGTGGAACTCACGAGTCACCCAGTGCCGTGCGGCACTTGTTTCCAATCGCCTGCGAGAGCGGACCATACCAGTTCCGCTCCGCGAGCCGCAGGTAGCATTCCGCCACCGCCAGGCCAGGCGCCGCAAAAGAAGCAATCACTCCGCTCCTCGCGCGGACAAGTTCCAAGCATTGCGGGCAGTCCGCACTGGTCATGGGAAGAACGCTGAGCGCTTCCATTGCGCTGATGTCGTTAAGGCCGTCGCCGGCATGCGTCAAGTGAATCTGTGCGCCGGGGAAGAGTAGCGGGGCGATCCGCTCCAGGAGCCACTTGCCCGCCGGCCTGCCCTCCACGAGGGGGAGCACGTCCACCGCGCCATCCCCGTGCGGTGGCGGTACCGCCAGCGGGAGGCCATGCTCTTCAATGATGCGGCGGAGCCCCTCCGCGAAGAGGTGCCGGTCAATGCCGGGGCCGAAACGCCAGCGATGGGCCACCGGCCCCGGCTCCGGGAAGAAGCTGATGGCGAGGTCACCCAGGGAATCCCGCTTCTCCTCCAGCGCCGCCGTCACCGAC
>JANPLG010000443.1:0-12971 GCA_031426395.1 Actinomycetes bacterium | reverse complement strand
ATCGCTTCCCACGACGATTCAAGGACCGTCTGAAGAGGCCCGTGCTCGTGGAACGTCGCGGTTGCGGTGGGGCCGGGGCACCGCCGGAGAGAGGAGGGGTCTGCCTTTGTTTTCGTCGTCGCGTGATCCTCGGGGCGGGTTGACCCTGCTCATCAGCGGTATCGCTCTGCTGCTGGTGGGGAGCCTCGTTCCCGCTTTGCTCCCACCGGTGGTGGCGCTGCCGATTGCCGGGGTCTGCGTGCTGATCGCCGTTGGCTGCGCGGTCTCCTGGTGGCGGCAGCGCAAGGTGGACCGTTACGACCTCTCCCGCCTCTGGGACAGCCCTCCCGCCGATCCTGTTGACCCGGCCCCCGAACTGCTCGACGACTTCCCTCAGGCGGACGAGCTGTCCGGCGGCCTCTACTGCGCCTGGTGCGACGAGGCCCACCCGGAGGGCACACACCGCTGCCGTGGCTGCGGTCGGCCACTCATCTAGCTCCCGCCCCCGATTCATCAAGCCGTACAGGGGTGCTTCGCAATGAACATCGGAAGCCTCATTCAGCGGGTGCTCTCAGGAGTGACTCAGGAGCCGCGTTACTACTGCTCCGGCTGTCTTCAGTTGGTGGATACCACCTGGCTCTCCCCATCACCGGGCCGAGATGGGCGCGAAACGCCTCTCCTTCTGTGCCACCCGTGCCTGGAAGCTCACGGGAGGTGGGTCAGGATTGGACCGGTGCACATTGCGGCGGTGGTTGGAACCACGAGCTTTGAGCGGGCGGCCGCCGAATTCCACGCGGAAGTACGGTCGGGACCTTGGGGCCGGGTGGCGATCCGCAGCGACGGTGCCTTACCGGTGTGCCTGCTCGAGATTGCGAGCCTGACGGCGCCGCAGCCGCTTCAAGAGCCAAGCCACCCTCTGAGTGGCCTCGATGCGATATGGATCGACGCCGAAGTGGAGCCGCTCGAGGCAGCACGGGACCTTGACCGTCTTGCCCGCATCACCCGAGAGGGGCTGGGATTGTTCGCCTCGGCACGGCTCAAGCGGCTCCCCGTGCTCCTTCGAGGCGGTGAACTGCATCCAACGGTCGTCACCCGTCTTCGAAAGGGGTTCGGACCGATCTGTCGCGCAGAGCCTGCAGTGACGGTTGTCGGAACTCCGTCTCCCTCGGAGCCAGAAATGGTCGACGATCCTTGAACGCCGTTGGGTCGAACTCAGCCGGTCGAGGTGGGAATCTCAAGACGGCACCTTCGGTTGCGGCTCGGCGGAGCCTCGCCCTCCCGTGTGCCGCTTTCCAGGGTCAGGGTTCTGCTCGCCGATCTGGGAGCCACGTATACCGCGACATCCAGATCGGGGATGCGCGAGCTCTTAGCACCCAAGCAGGGGCGAGGGATGTACCGCCGACCTACGAACCAAGCAGCGCCACGAACAAGCAATGAACCGACAGCGTCTTGCCACCCACTTTCAGGAACGTGCACTGCCCCTGAGACGTAGAGTTAGCGGGCCGCCGCGTATCTTTCGCCTCCTTGCCAGCGTCTATCCCGTGAGGTACCGTTGTGCTATGGGTGGGTCCTGGGCGTCTTAACATGCGTCCATTGCACCGATGGCAGGTGCCCCGCCGTTCTGTTCTTGAGGAGACTTCCCTCGTGCCGCAAACGACCTCAGGCGCCGTCAGCGCTCTGGAAGCGTTGGAAGACGTTCTGATGTGGGGGCTGCGCATCGCCGCCGTGGTGTTGGTGGCGATCACTGGCTATTACATCTACGCCACCCTGGCGCAGGGAGACGCCCTCTACCGCGGCCTCGCCGAGGGGAAGGCGATGGGCGTAGCAGATTACCAGCGGCACATCGGCAACATGCAGATCCTGACGCGGATCATGCTACTGGCAAGCATCGTGCTCACCGTCTGCGCCATCGGTCGGTTCTATGGCAATGCGGAGACCGGCGTGGTCCTGGCGCTGGTGGGTGTCGGCCTCTTCTACGGGATGCCGTTCATCATCTCCAGCATGGGTGGCCCGCAGGCCGGCCTTCCCCGGAACCTCGCAAGGATCGGCAACGCCCGCGACTTCCTGCCGGGGCAGTTCGCGATGGCCGGGCTGGTGATGCTTACCGGCGGGGTGCTTCAGCTCCTCGGGAAGGCGATTCAGTTCGGCATCACGGCGCGCGACCGCCGCCCGCAGGCCAACGCAGACGCGGCCAAGACCGCCAACCAGGTGCGGAAGAAGCAGGACCAGTTCCTGGGACCCTGCTGGAACCTGCCGTTCTGCCGGGACACGGAGAAGAAGCTCTGCCCCATCCGCCAGTCAAAGAAGCCTTGCTGGCGCACCGGCCGCGGGTGCTACTGCGATCAGAACATCATCCTCACCCTGAGCGGAGGCAGCGTCTATAACGCCAGCCGAGGCTCTGCGGGATACCTTTCGCGGTCAGCCACCGTGGCGCGTCCGAAGTCGCTCTCCGAAAAGCGGGAGCAGTGCCTGCAGTGCCCGGTCTACCTCCACCACCAGAGCCAGAAGTACCGCGTGCTGGCACCGGGTGTGATGATTGGCATCGTGGCCGCCGTGGCCGTCTACTGGGGCACCATCTCACAGCTCTTCCCCAACGCGGTCCTCTCGTTCGGTCGAGCCGTCTCCGGCTTCAGCTTCGGCACCAAGGCGGGCGAGGTCCCGGCGTGGGCGGCAGATATGGCGCAGACCCCGGCCCTGATGTGGATGGTGCTGGGCGTGCTGATCATGCTACTCCTCGCCTATTCGCTCCAGGCTGTTGAGTGGTGCTTGTACCGGCTCGGCATTTAATAGTCCGTCGAGCTCCTTCTAATGGAAATGAATGGGAGAGTGTGGGAGTGGGTGACCGGGAGACCGCTTGGATAATCGCCTCCCTTTCCCAGAGGGTTGCTCACTCTCCTGATCTCACTCGATGCGGCGGTCTAACCTGAGCGAGCCGTCAGTTTCCACTCTGCCTGAAGCCTCCGCCGACGTGACCTGTGCCGCCTCGCGTCGGATGATCTGGGCGTGGTCGCTAATGCTGGCGTCGCTGGTGCTTTTCGCCTTGCGTGACGCCGTAGCGCTGGGAGAGCGGCTGCCGTGGGGCACCGCTGGAAGCCCTGTGGCGGCGCGGGCCGCGAAGCTCTCCGGCTGGCTCTGGATGGGAGAGGTCCACCGATTCTGGAGCTGGCCGGCCTACCGCGCCGGCATGATCTGGGAGTGGCTTCCGGCGATTCTCTTCTCCCTGGGCCTTGCCCTGTGGGTGATGACGCATCGAGGTACCCGCTCACCACGCCTTCGCTCGCTCCGTCCGCTGCCGATGGCAGCCGCCCTCGGACTTGTGGCTTCTCTCATCGCACTGGGCTGCTTCGGCGGGATGCCACACGTTCAGGACAGCATTGCGCAGGAATTCCAGGCGCGGGTTTTCGCATCCGGACGGGTTGCCGACTCTCTGCCTGCGGTGCCCGCCGCCTTTCCCAATGAGTTTCTGGTGGCCCATGGAGGGCGATGGTTCGCGCAGTATGCTCCCGGACAGGCGCTGATGCAGGCGGTGGGCGTCCGCGCGGGGCTTCCGTGGCTGGTCAACCCGTTGCTCGCCGCTCTCTCCGCCGGGCTGATCTACGCGGCCAGCCGGCGGATCTACGACAAGTCGACGGCTGCCCTCGCCCTCCTCTTCTTCTGCCTCTCCCCCTTCGTCTGGTTCATGTCCGGAGAGCGGATGAACCACCCCGCAACCCTCTTCTGGATCTGCCTCACCCTTTGGGCCGTAGCGCCGGGGCTGTCCCGTCGCCGTCCGTCCCCTGGCGTGCAACTACCCGTCTGGCGCTGGCTGCTGGCAGGCGTGGCGATTGGCTGCGCCATCAGTACGCGACCCCTTTGCGGCGTGGCGGCCGGTCTGCCCCTTCTGATCGGCGCACTCTGGCCCGCGCGTTTTGAAAGGCTCCCGCAGCGGGCGGTGGCACTCTGCGCGGTCGGAGGTGCCATGGGACTCGTCCCACTGCTCCTTTTCAATGCGTGGACCACCGGCAGCACGTTTCTCACCGGTTATGAGCTTCAGTGGGGGAGCTCCGGCTGGGGCTTCGGGAAGAGCCAGTGGGGGCAGCCGCATACCCCGCTGGCGGGAATCGTGAACGTCCTCAAGAACTGGGACGCCGCCGCGAAGTACCTCTGGGAGTGGCCCATCCCCGGCCTGATCCCGCTCGTCGGGGTCCTAGCAGGCAAGCGCGCTCGCGTGAACCGTGGCGATCTCACGCTGGTGGCGATCCTCGCACTGGTGAGTCTGGCCTACCTGCCGTACTTCTACCAGGATCTCTGCCTCGGGCCGCGGTTCCTCTACGCCGCCATGCCGGCCTTCTGCATCCTCAGCGCGCGCGGCCTGCTCCGGCTAGGAGTGGCGCTGGCACGATGGCGCGAAATCCCGCCATCGCAGGGCGTAGGAGTCGCACTGCGGGCGGCGGCACTCTGCTCTGCGGCGGGGCTGGCGGTGAACCTTCCGGTCCTTACCGAGTACTATCAAAGCAGCTTCTGGGGCACGGATCGGAGTATCGTCGACGCTGTCCACGAAGCCGGCATCCGGCGGGCGGTGGTATTCATTCGTGACCGCAACCGCGCCCGCGAAGCGGAACTGCGGGAGCGGGGCGTCACCTGGCGCACGGCCCACGCCGCCGTCGATGTGCTGGAGCCTGCCTGGCTGGACAAGCAGTTGCGGGCGCACGACGTCGGGCAACTCTCCAACAAGGCGCTGGAGGAGCGGCTTGCGAAGGTGGCAGCGCATCCGCCTGCGGAGCTTCGCCGCAGGACACCGCCCTGGGAAGAGTACCGCGGCCGAAGCAGCAACTACCTCCTGGGGTTCCTGGCCAACACCCCCGACCTGAAGAACCAGAGGATCATCTACGCCCTTCACCGCGGTGAGGACGACCGTGAGGTCCTCCAGGCCTACCCGGTTCGTGAGGCGTGGCTTTGGGACTGGGACAATGCCAAGCTCCGATTCCGCCTGATCCGCCGGTTCCCGCCTTCCGGCACACGGCAGGCGCGGGCCGGAGGCTCTTCTCAGCGGCGCTGATATCGAGCAACCGAGTGTCCAAAACGGATACAGCCTGCGCCAGTTACGACGCAGGCTGCCCGATGACGCTGCTACTCGGCGGCGCTACGCGAGGACTTCCTTGATCACTTGGCCGTGGACATCCGTCAGCCGGTAGTCCCGACCGCCGAAGCGGTAGGTGAGGCGGGTGTGATCAATGCCCATCAGGTGGAGCATGGTGGCGTGGAGGTCGTGGAAGCTCACCACGTTGTCCGCCGCGTGCATCCCCAGCTCGTCCGTGGAGCCGTAGATGGTGCCGCCCTTGACGCCGCCGCCCGCCATCCAGAGGGTGAAGCCTTCCGGGTGGTGGTCACGCCCGTCGCGGCCGGCGGAGTGCGGCGTGCGGCCGAACTCGCCGGTCCAGAGGATGAGGGTGTCGTCCAGCATCCCGCGCTGCTTCAGGTCGATGATCAGCGCGGCGACCGCCTGATCCGTCACCATCGCGTTCTTCTCGTGGCCCTTCTTCAGGTCGCCGTGCTGATCCCAGGTGCCGGTGCTACCGTACATCTGCGGGCAGCAGACCTCCACGAAGCGGACACCGCTCTCGATGAGCCGTCGGGCGCGCAGGCATTGGAGGCCGTACAGCTTCTTGTTGTTGTCCGCCGCATCCAGGCCGTACAGCTTCTTGGTCGCCTCGCTCTCCTTGTTCAGGTCGAGGACATCCGGGACGAGGGACTGCATCCGGTAGGCGAGTTCGTAGTTCTTGATGGCCGATTCCACCGGCTCGGAGGAGCCGAGGGAGACGGAGAACTCCTCGTCCATCTGGTCCAGCAGGCCGAGTTTGGCGCGCTGGATAGCGTCCTTCTTGTCCGCCGGCGAGAGGTTGTTGATCGGGATCCCCTGCGCCTTCAGGAGGCTGGCCTGATGGGTGGCGGGCAGGAAGCCGTTGGAGAAGTTCTCCATGCCACCGGCCGGCACCGGCCCGAAGTTGAGCACCACGAAGCCCGGCAGGTTCTTGTTCTCAGACCCCAGCCCATAGTTCATCCACGAACCAAGACTGGGCAGCCCGCCGGTGTTGCGACCGGTGTGGAGCAGCAGGTTGCCGCGCGAGTGGAGTGGGAACTCCGCCTTCATGGAGCGCACCACTGCCAGCTCATCGGCGAGCGGATACATGTTCGGGAAGAGCTCACTGATGGGGAGGCCGGACTGGCCGTACTGCTTGGATGCCCACGGGCTCTTCAGCCACTTGCGGTTGCCGCCAGCGGTCGGGTTGTTCTTCTCGAAGTGGTCCTTGCCGTCCAGCTCCGTCAGCTTTGGCTTGGGGTCGAAGGAGTCTACGTGGGAGACGCCGCCGTCCATGAAGAGGAAGATGACGTTCTTCGCCTTCCGTGGATGGTGCATCCCCTTGGGCGCTATCGGCGAGGCATGGGCGATGCGGCCATCGTCGGCCAGCAGGTTGGCGAGGGCCAGCATCCCGAAGCCGGTGGCGCTTTGCGTCAGGAGCTCCCGGCGGCTCAGTGCGCCGCCGCGCGCCCTTCCGGGGCAAGAGCATGATGGATCGTTGCGGTGCTTCACGAGGGATCTCCGGTGCAGCCTACTTGACGTAGATGAATTCTTTCAGATTGAAGAACGCGTGCGCAATGTCTTTCCACACGACCTTGCTCTTCAGGACCTCTGCGGGCGGGACGTCGTTCAGGGTGGCCAGATCCTGCACCGCCTTTTCGAACCGTTTCACCTCGCCAATGTTCCCCGGCCTGCCGAGCGCGGTGCGGAACATGCGGTCGATCCGCAATCCAGCACTCGCGTCCTCTTCCTTGATCAAGCGGTCCGACCAGAACTCGGACTGCTGAATCAGGAACGGGTCGTTGAGAAGGGTGAGCGCCTGCGCGGGGACGTTGGTCACGTCCCGCTTGCCCATGGCCGTCTTCGGATCCGGGAAGTTGAACACCTCAAGGAACGAGGGGCCCTGCATCAGCGTGATGCGGGTGTAGATGCTGCGCCGGCCGTTTCCGTCCAGCGGTCCCGGGAAGAGGCGGCGCTCCGGCATCGGCTCCACGCGGTTCGGCTCGATGCTGGGTCCGTAGAGGGTGCGGTCCAGCCGACCGGAAACAGCGAGGATCGAGTCACGGATCACTTCCGCTTCCAACCTGCGGGAGGGGAAGCGGTGGATGAGGCGGTTCTCGGGGTCTACCTCGCGTCCCTTCGCGTTTTCCTGGCCGGTCATGCGGAACGCCTGCGTGGTCATCAGGTAGCGGACCATCTTCTTGACGGACCACCCGTCCTGCGTGAAGCGGGTTGCCAGGTAATCCAGGAGAGCGGGGTGGGACGGCTCTTCGCCCATGTGGCCGAAGTCGTCCGGGGTGCGCACGATGCCGGTGCCGAAGAGGTAGTGCCAGATGCGGTTGACCATCACCCGTGATGTGAGCGGGTTGCCCGGATCGGCGATCTCTTCCGCAAGCTGGAAACGGCCGCTGCCCCGCGCCGGGCGCATGTCCGAAGCGGAGAGCACTTCCAGGTAGCCTCGGGGCACCATGTCACCGGCGGTGCGGTAATCGCCGCGCTTGTAGAGCGGGTGGTCGAAGCCCTCGAGGTCCGCCATTCCGGCGACGGTGCGCGCCGGCTGGACTTCCTTCTCCGACTCCCGGTAGCGCATGACGAGAGTCGTGACCGCCGGAGTGGCCTTGGTGCTGTTGTTCAGCAGTCCCGCGCGAAGCACGCGGTCGAGGAGCCGAGCCTGGTCGTCGGAAGCCTTGCCGCCGGCCCACGCCTCGACGGCCGCCGTGAAGGCTGCAGAGTACTTCGCCGCCACCGCGTCGAGCGTGTCAGCATCGCCTGTAGCGACCAGCCGCGCCTCGCCCAGTTCGTTTTTCGGGGACTCGTTGACTTCGTGAATGACGGCGCGGGTCACGCCGAAGTAGGAGCGGGGGTCCTTGAACGGCTCGCCCTTGTCGCCGCCGCCCCAGCCGGGGAAACGGATGTTGTCCAGCTTCGTCGCCAGCTCGATGTAGCCGCGCTCGTCCCGATCATTGATGCCGAACCGCTTCCAGGCGAGAGGGCCGTTCAGGCTGCTGCCATCCTCCAAGAGGCGAAAGTCAGGCACGAACCGAGCAGCGCCCTGCCGACCGCCCATCACTTCCATGCTCACCTTCTTACCCTTGGGCAGGTAGGGCGATTGGAAGGAGCCGTTCAGCTTCTCGGAGAGGACGTGGGTGTAGAACCCGGCGGGGAAGATCCCCGAGAGAATTGTGTCGCCTTCGTTGACGACGGCGAATTCGCCGGCGGGCACGGGACCATCGTTGACGGCCTGGCCGCCGCCACGCCACGACTCCGGGATGCCGGTGCGGAAGTCACCCCACGGTACGAAGTTCTTGCGGTTGAACTCCGCGCGGGTCTGGCTCTCCTGCTCGTAGCGACCGGTCAGGCCCTTCCAGGCGGCGGAGAGGTTCTCGCCCTTCTTCGTCACTTCGACCGACGCGGTCCAGGGGTGGAAGACATCTTCAAGCGCAGGCTTCGTCTTCTCGAACCCTTCCAGCAGCTTGCCCCATACACCTAAGCGAGCCGGATCGAGGCCCTCGGCCAGCGTGGCAGCATCGGCGGCCTTGTCACGGGCAGCCTGTGCGGCGCGGAGGTAGCGGCCCGCGTCGCCCGCATCCTTCTTCCAGAGCGTTGAAAGCTCCCCGCGAAGCTGACCCTTGATCTCCTTCAGGCTTTGCTTGGGACCGGCGTTCGCCCCCTTGTCATCCACGGTGTGGATCACCTGGCGGGAGCTGGCGAAGATGCCAAGCAGCGCGTAGTAGTCCTTGGTGGAGACGGCGTCCAGCTTGTGGTCATGGCAACGGGCGCAAGAGATGGTGGTCGCCTGGAACGCCTTGGAGGTGGTGTCGATCATGTTGTCGAGGTGATCGAGGCCGATCTCCTTGAACACATCGTGCCCCACCTCGCCGAAGCGGTAGAAGGTGGTGCCGACGACCGACTCATTCGCGTTGCCGTCCGAGGCGTTGCGGCGCGGCTTCTCGATCAGGTCACCGGCGATGTGCTCCCGGATGAGCTGGTCATACGGCACGTCCTGGTTGAAGGCGCGGACCAGGTAGTCGCGGTAACGCCAGGCGTCGCGGACCTCGTGATTCCACTCGTAGCCGTGCGTCTCGCCGTAGCGGACCACGTCCATCCAGTGGCGCGCCCACCGCTCGCCATAGTGCGGACTCGCCATGACGCGGTCGACCAGCTTCTCATAGGCATTGGGCGAGACATCGGTCACGAATGCATCGACTTCCGCCGGCGCGGGGGGCAGGCCGGTGAGCGTGAGGTGGACGCGGCGGGCGAGCGTGCGGCGGTCCGCCTGGGACGCCGGGGCCAGGGTCTTCTTCTCCAACTCCTTGAGCAGGAAGAGGTCGACCGGGTGCGTGCTCCACTTGGCGTTCTTGACTTTCGGCACGGTCTGGCGCGTGACGGGCAGCAGGCTCCACCATTGCTTGCGGGTCCGCATGATTTCGTCCCAGCTCTGGGCCTTGGCCTGCGGAGCGGTGCCACCTGGCCACGGCGCGCCCATCTGAACCCAGCGGGTGAGCGACGCGATCTGCTTTTCGTTCAGCTTCCGTCCGGGCGGCATCTTCATGCCTTCATGGTTGATCGCCTTAATCAGCAGGCTCTTGCCGGGATCTCCCGGCACCACGGAGGGACCCTTGTCTCCACCCTTCAGCGCGAAGTCACGCGTGTTCAGCCGGAGCCCGCCCTGCTTCACCTTCTCGCCGTGGCAGGTGTAGCACTCCGCAGCCAGGACCGGGCGCACTTCCTTCTCGAAGAACTCCATCTGCGCGCGGCTATCGAGGGCCGGTGCGGTGGCCGGCTTCACAACGGGCGCAGCGGGTGTCTTCGTGGTCGGTGCGGCAGCGAGGGCCACCACTCCGGAGAACGCGATCCCGATGCCGCCGGTCAGGAGAGCGCTCCCGCTTAGGGACGCGCGGGTTCCGCGGCGACGGGAGTTTGAGAAGGGAAAGCGAGGCATTTGGGATCGCATGGACAACAAGGTTCTCTAATACACGGGCCGCCCTGGCATTCACGTTGCTTCGTGCAGTACTTGGGGCGACTCTTGGGACAACTGAACCGGGCAACGGTTGCGGCGAAAGCGCTTCGTAGGCCCATTCCCGCATTGAAGTTGTGTGGCGCAAAGCGCCCCGATCAAGTCACTAGATACAGCTTACCAGGGGCGACCTCGGGAAGCCGCAACGGGGTAGCGGCTCAGGCCAGCAATTCGACCGTGTCGCCCGGACGGATGGTTCCACCGGTAACCACCTTTCCAAGAAGTCCGCAGCGCCCAAACAGGGACGCAGGCAGCCGGGGGTCCACCGGCCGCAAGGTCATGCACGGCGTCCGTGGCGCCGTCACTTCGATAAGCGCTTCCGGCCCAATCCGCAGCCGGGAGCCGATCGGCAGGTTGTTGAGCGACATTCCACGCACCGTCAGGTTCTCCCCGAGGACGCCGGGCCCCACCGCCATCCCGTCGGCAGCCAGCGAGTCGAGGACTTCCTGCTCCATGAGGCTCACTTGGCGCGTGCGGGAGCCGGCATGGCGATCGCCCTCCACGCCCAGGTCCTCAACCAGCGTCACCGACAGCTGCGCCAGCTTGGGGATACCCTTGCGGGGACTGAGGCAGGTCGCGACGATTTCGCCTGGCATGAACCGCTCCAATACCGACCGGAGGGCGGACCATCCGCCATCCCCGCCAGTATAAGGGCATCGTCGCCGTTTCGCGAGACTGGCGGCTGACGAGGCCACGATCCTCTCACCGCCGTCGGCAACCCGCTTGGAAAGAAGTACTTAAGGTGTGTGCTGCAAGTCCTTCAGCAGGCCGGCTTGCTGATCCAGGCACGGAAGCCACTTCAGTGTCTCGAAGGACTATTGGCACACTACTTAGGCTGGATTCGAACCCAAAAGATCACGTGTCATTCCCCGGACAGGCGCCACCAGCTAGGCTGCCAACTACCCGCGTCCGAGGGAATCCCAGGTAGATGCCAGCTTGCGCCGCACCGAAGGGAACCTGACCACCCGTCCCGTGCCCACCTTGGTCAACGCGCGTGGGCCGTCATCCGTATCCCGTGCTTGGGGCGGAGCGTGATCACCGGCTGGGGGATCACGGGATGGCCAGGGACCGTGCGGAACCTCCACCTCGCTGCGAGTGTTGCCACGGCCAGGATGCTCTCCAGCCACGCGAACTGCTCACCGATGCAGAGCCGGGAGCCGCCGCCGAACGGGTAGTAGGCGAACTTGGGCCGCCGCGCCGTCGCCTCGGGGGCCCAGCGGCTGGGGTCAAAGCGGAACGGGTCCGGGTAGTGGCGGGGGTCGTGGTGGGTGACCCACTGGCTGGTGAAGACGAGGGCGCCGGCAGGGATGGTGAATCCGCCGAGGGGGCACTCCTCCAGCGCTCTCCGCACCACGATCCATGCCGGCGGGTAGCAGCGCATCGATTCCGCCACCACCTGCCGCGTATACGGGAGGCGGGCAACGTCGTCGTAGGAGGGCAGCCGCCCGCCGAGGACTTCATCGACCTCCGCGTGGAGTTGCGCTTCGGCCTCGGGTGACTGGGCGAGCAGGTGCCAGGTCCAGGCGAGCGCGTTGGCGGTGGTCTCGTGCCCGGCGAGCAGCAGGGTCATGGCCTCGTCCCGGAGTTGGAGGTCGGTCATGCGGCTACCATCGGCCCCTTCGCCCTCTTCGTCACATGCGAGGAGGAGCATGGAGAGGAGGTCACCCCGATCCTCCCCAGAAGCACGCCGCTCGGCGATCATGCGGTAGACCACAGCGTCCAGGTTGGTCCGAGCCTGGTTGAAGCGGCGGGTGAGGAAAGGCAGGTACGGCTCCACCTGGGCGGCAAAGGGCAGGGTGGCAAGCGTGTAGAGCCGTAGCGACTCGGTGAGCGCCTCGGAGACGGTGCGAATCTCTTCGAGGACTTCCGTGTCGAACAGGGTCTTCGCCGTGATGCGCAGGGCGAGGCCGCCCATTTCCTGGGCCACGTCCATTGACTGCCCGTCGTGCCACCGGCTCGGCCACTCCCCGGCGTACTCCGCAATCGTCTCCGCGTAGCCGGCGATTCGCTGCCGGTGGAACGCGGGCTGCGCCAGGCGTCGCTGCCGACGGTGGAAGTCGCCCTCGCTGGTGAGGAGGCCCTGGCCCAGGAGCCGCTCCGCCACGCGCAAGCCGGGGCCTTTGGAGAAGTGCCGGTCCTGCGTGACGAGCACCTCGCGGATCAGGTCGGGATCGTTGATCAGGAACGCGTCCAGCGCCCCGATGCGGAAGCGGACGACGTCCCCATGCTTCTGTGCCAGCGTGCGGAGAAAGGTGAGCGGGTCACGCCGGAAGCTGACCAGGCTTCCTCCGGGCATCCGCGTGCGGTACTCCTGGGGTAGCAAGGGGGATGTGAAGGGTGGTTCACGAGGAGAGGTGAGGGTGGACGTTGGCATATCGGTTATTGGATGCCGCGCACGAAGGGCCGTCCGGATGCCTCTGGGCTAAGGTTCCGCCCCTGCCCCCAATCCTGGGGGAGATTACGTTTTCGGTGAGTTATCCCACTTTTCGCGTGAGAGCTTGGCCTGAAGCGGGACGCCTCGTCCGCAACGGGTGTGGATGAACTTGGATGTGAATCCTGCCACTTCAACTGTGCCCGCTATCTCGAAAGCTACTATGAAGGATGCAGTTGAAGAACCCGACGCGGACACGGGGATGCGGGACGAGTATGACTTCAGCAAGGGAGTGCTCGGCAAGTACGTGTCACGCCACGCGGAGGGCAGTATGGTCGTGATCCTGTCACCCGAGGTCGCGGAGTCCTTTCCGATCTCCGAGTCCGTCAACGACGCTCCTCCGTCGGGTGGGTTCCTGGATCTGGGCAACCTCAGCAATTCTCACGAACAAGCCGGTAGCCTAGCGCCTAGTGCGCGTGGTTCGCAGGAGACCGCAGGGGGGTCCATCCACCTGGCTGGACGTGGCGCGTCCCCCTTGGGAGCAC
>JANPLG010000442.1:0-6371 GCA_031426395.1 Actinomycetes bacterium | reverse complement strand
GGGGAGCGAGCCGCCGGTCTGGCTGAACTTCAACTCGCCGGAGGCCTGGAGGTGCTGCGTTTGCTGCGCGGTCAAGCCCCTCCAGATCGTCACGGCGAGGCCGGCCCCCGGCCGGAGGGCATCGCGGAGTGCGCTCATCTCGTCCATAGTCGCCTTGCGTGCGTCCGGTGCCACGCCGCCCCGCGCGACCTGATCCCGAAGCTCGGTTTCGCGGGCCTGAAGCTTCTCCTTGCCCATGCTCAGAAGCTGGCCGACCCTGTCCATCCGCGCCTGAATAGCCGCCAACTGCTCATTCACGGCGGCGGCGCGCAACTCGGCCTCGCGGCGTTTGCTGCCGTTGGTCTGGTTCAGTTCGTAGACGCCGCTGTTCCGATACCACTGGAAGTCCAGGTGGTTCGCCAGGAGGCCGAGCGCTTCGCCGGCCGGACGATCCTTGAGGAAGAGGGAGACCTTGTCATCACCCGTGTCGCGGGTCGCTTCGAGCTTGACCTTGAGCCGGGTGGAGAGATCCGCGAGCACATCACGCACCGTGCGGTTGCGGTAGCTCACCGTGACCGGGGCATCAAGGGCGCGATCGCTGCGGAAGAGGGCGGGAATCGCGTCCGGCCGGCTGGGCGGCGCGGGGTCGGCAACCACGGCAACAGCACCGAGGAGACCTGCGGGAAGGACCACGAGCAGCGGCAGGGTCCGGTGAATCTTCAGCATCGTGAGCCTTCCAAATCGCGAAGAGGAGGGGGTGGCCACGCGCCAGGGCGTGCCGGAGCGGGCTGCGAGCAAGCCAGCCCATTGTCTTGACGACGCAGCACCGTCAAACCGTGACCCAGGGTGGATGACGTACACCGTCACTGGCCGACTGCCGGAACCCAGCAATAGCGACTCCTTCCGGCGTGATCGATTTGTGATCGGGCGTTTACTAGGCCCCAACCCTGCTGCCGGAGTATCCACTTACAGCCTGTGACAGCACCGCAATCTGAACAGTTGCGAACCCGGCTGGCCTACGAAGCGGCATTCTCCGCGTCCTCTGCGTGCTCTGCGGCCATTCTTTCACAGACGCTCAAGCCACCCCAGGCGGTCGCAGCACGTCCACCGCCACCCGCAGCACCTCGCCGACGCTCCACGCCTGGGCGAAGCAGCCATCCGGACGATGGGGCGGGTCGCCGTCGAAGATCTCCGACACCTGTCCCAGCCCCGCTTCCGACAGGTGGAGGCGGAAGCCGTCCAGCCACTTCTCCGCCTGCGCCCTTGCCTTCCGGGTGCCGTGGACCTTCACGTAGGCGGTGAGGAACGGCCCCATCAGCCATCCCCAGACCGTCCCCTGGTGGTACGCGCCGTCCCGCTCCCAGACCCCGCCCCGGTACTGCCCACGGTAGGCGGGATGACTCGGTGCCAGGCTGCGCAGCCCCACCGGCGTGAGAAGCTCCCGCTCCACCACGCCGACCACCCGCCGCGCCTGTCCGGCGGGGAGCATGCTGTGGGCAAGGCTGACCGCCAGCACCTGGTTCGGGCGGATCGCGTCATCCTTGACGTCGCCATCCACCACGTCGTAGAGGCAGTCGCACTCCGCGTTCCAGAACTGCTGCATGAAGCTTCGCCGCGCCTTGCCGGCCATCGCGCCGTACCGCTTCTGTGCTGCCTCCTCCCCAAAGCTCTCTGCCAGCGACTCCATTACGCGCAGCGCGTGGTACCAGAGCGCCTGAATCTCGACCGCCTTCCCCTGGCGGGGCGTCACCACCCAGTCGCCCACCTTGGCATCCATCCAGGTGAGCTGGGTGCCCGTCTCGCCGGCGCGGAGCAACCCGTCAGCGTCCATGCAGATTCCGTAGCGCGTGCCCCTCACGTGCCACTCCACGATCTCCTTCAACACCTCCCAGAGGTGCGCGCGCACCCAGGCAAGCTCGCCGGACCGCTCCACCAGGGCGCGCACCGCCTCGAAGTACCAGAGCGTTGCGTCGACCGTGTTGTAGTCCGGCTCCTCCCCAAGGTCCGGAAACCGGTTGGGGAGCATCCCCTGGCTCACATGGCGGGAGAACTCCAGCAGGATCCCCTTCGCCACCTCCGGCCGACCCGTGGTTAGCGTGAGCCCCGGCAGCGCGATCATCGTGTCCCGGCCCCAGTCGCTGAACCAGGGGTAGCCCGCCACCACCGTCCAGCCCTCGCCGCGCCGGACCAGGAACTGGTCGGCGGCCAGGGTGAGCGACCGGACCAGCGGGTTGCTCTGCTGGCTCTCCGTGAGCGGTGCGCTGGCGAGCAATTCGGCACGGCGCTCGGACTCCTCTCGCAGGTACTCACCCACCCGGCTGGATTGCCTGACTTCCGTGGAAGCCACGAGGTTGGCCATCTCTCCGCCGCGCAGGTGCCATCTGAGCAGCAGCGGCTGGAACAGGTCCTCGCGCCAATCCTGTCCGCGATCCAGTTCTCGTAAGTACTCCATGCCCCGGTACCAGTGTCCCGTGGGGACGGTGGCCGCCGCGTCGTGGGCCAGGTGCATGGGCGGGAGGCTGGCGTAGGGCCGGAAGGTCGCCAAACCCGCCGCCTCCGCCACCGTCGGATCGAGGTCGCCGTTCTCCAATCCCAGCGAGTGGAAGTCCCGGAACGCTAGCAGGGGCCGGATTTCCAGCTCCGCATCGGCGTCTCCCGGATGGAGGACGTACTGCACCACGGTGGTGTTCTCGCCGTGGACCATGCAGAGCCGCTTCTCCAGCACCACGCCCTCAACCATGAAGGTCCAGATGGGATAGGGGTCGAGGCGGAAACCCTTGAGGCAATGGAATCCCTCGGGATGCACGGAGCCGGGGTACTGGTTGGTGGAGAGGTCCCACCGTCTCCCGTTGACCGTCAGCGTCTCTTCCAGCTTTGAGAGGAGCACGAAACGATCCACCGGGGGGCGCAGCGCCGCAACCAGCAAGCCGTGGTACCGGCGGGTGTTCGCGCCGGGAATGGTGGACGACGCATAGCCGCCGAGGCCGTTGGTCTCCAGCCACTCCCTGGAGGTGGCGGCGGAGAAGTCACCGCAGACGTCTTCGTTGAAGAGAAGCATGGAGGCTCCAGTCGTCTCGCCTCGGCCATCCGCCGCGCAAGAGGGTCAACCGTACATATCACGCCTCCGCGGTCACACGGCAAAGGAGCGGAGGTGCATTGGAGCGACTCCGGACGTTTGCAGCCTGGAGAGCATCGGGTAAGTCCCCAATGCCCCGCCTGCTAGCATCAGCGCTGCGATTTCGGATGGGGCCTCGGTCCCAGCAACTTGAGGAAGCTCTCCCGATGGTCGGCGCCCTGCATTCCCTGGCGCGGCGAGCCCGCCGCATCCCGCACCGTGCGCGCGAACTGGCGCTCCATGATCACGATGAGGTCTTCGCCTCCCTGCGCCGCCGCCTGGAAGAGCTTCAGGGCGACCTGCATACGGCGCGGCTCCTCGACTTCGGCTGCGGCTACAAGTACCCCTTTGTGGCGATGCTCCGCTCGCTGGGCGCCGACGTCACCGGCCTTGAGGTCGCGCCGGTCTTCCGGGACGGCGCGCTGGCGCACCTCCGGGCGTGCGGCGGTCTGCGGAAGCCGGGCACCACGGTGGAGGGGTACCTGCTCTACCAGGAGTCGGCGGCTTACTTCCGTACCCTGGAGCGGGAGCGCGGCCTGCGCGTGGACCACGCCGCCTGCAACCTCCTCCAGTACGCCGGCGAGCGGGTCCCGTTCGAGGACCGCTCCTTCGACGGCATCCTCTCCAACGCGGTGCTGCAGGAGCTTCCCACAGATGCGCCCGGCGGCCTCGGCCACTTCGCCGGGGAGATGGCGCGCGTGCTCCGTCCAGGGGGCTGGATCGACCTGGAGTGGCACAGCTTCTACTCCTGGTCCGGCCACTACCTGGGCGCGGATGAGTGCCGGCGAAATCCCTGGGGGCACCTGCGCGGCGGTCGCGCCCATCCCTGCCTCAACCGCGTCACGCCGGATGCGGTACGAGAGGCGTTCGCCCCCCACTTCACCGCGCTACGTCTAGTGGGACACGACCAGCATCACCGCCTTACCGGCGACCCTGACTTCGAGCCGGAAGGGCGGGAGTACTTGACCCCGGAGGTCCGCGAGGAGCTGGCGGCCTACCCGGAGGAGTGGCTCCTTACTCGCGGCTACATTCTCCAGGGACGCAAGCCTCCGTGCTGACGGCCCTCACATGAAGGAGTTCCGTCAATGCAGGACTGTCGCAGCCTGAGCGGATAAGAGAGTGGGCAATTTCCGGCAGCCATCTGCGGTGCCGTCTCCCATTCTCCCATTCTCCCATTCTCCCATTCTCTCTCTCCCACTCGTCCCTATCAGAGGCAAACCGACGGGCCGAGCAGCATCAGCCGAACAGCTTCAGCAGTGGCTCTCCGTCGTTCATGGCCACCGGACGGTCCTCGAGGTCGCGGACCTCCGTCTGCGGAGGGATGCCGAGGGCATGGAATAAGGTCGCGCCTACATCGCGCGGGAAGATCGGATCATTCTTCACATAGCCGGCCCACTCGTCGCTCTCGCCATAGACCGCGCCGCCGCGGATGCCGGCCCCCGCAATAAGACCGGTCCAGCACCATTGCCAGTGGTTGCGCCCATCCCGCTGAGCCGCGTTTACCGCCGCCCCGGTCACGGTCCGGCCGAGAATCGGGTTCCGGCCCATCTCACTCAGGACCAGCACCAGCGTCTCGTCCAGCACCCCTTGCTGCGCCATATCCTCAAAGAAGGCGCTGAGCGCGAGGTCGAAGGGTGGGCAGTGGCGATCCATGCTCTTGTCTTCGGCCTCGTGGTAGTCCCAGTAGTTGACGTGGTCCCCCAGGTTGACCTGAACGAATTTGACGCCGGCCTGCACCAGGCGCCGCGCCAGCAGCAGGCTCTGGCCCCAGGTGTGGCGGCCGTAGCTGTCGCGAAGCGCCTCCGGCTCGTGCTTCACATCGAACGCGCGGCGGGTCTCCTCACTCGTGGCGAGGCGGAAGGCTCGCTGCTGGGTATCGGTGAGCTGGCGGGTGGAGAGGTCGTGGTTCAGGTCACGCCGGTACCCGTCAATCTGGTCCAGCAACTGCCGCCGGTTCGCCAGCCGGTCGACGGTGAAGCCGGGCACCGGGAGCAGGTCCGGCACGTGGTAGTCGGCGTCGTTCGGGTCGCCCTGCGTGAGCCAGGGATCGTACTTGCTTCCCAGCCAGCCGGCGCTCTCCCCCACCACTCCCTGGTTGGTGAAGCGGACGCGGTAGGGCACGTGGATGGCGGTGGGCAGGCCGTTGGTGTTGGGGCGGCAGTAGGAGATGAGCGACCCGATGGACGGTATCTCCTGCCGGTGCGAGAACGCCTTGAAGTTGGGGATGGGCTTGTCGTAAGCGGCGAGGACCTTCTGGTCGCCCTGAATGTGGTTGTCGTTGTCCTCGGAGCCGAGCGTGAGGGAGCGCAGGAGCGTGTAGCGGTGGGCCTGGCGGGCGGTCTTGGGCAGTCGGTGACCGATCTGCACCCCGGGCGCGCTGGTGGCGATCGCCTTCGCGGTGCCGCGGCACTCCTGCGGGGAGTCCGGCTTCGGGTCCCAGAACTGCATCTGCGGCGGGCCGCCCGGCATCCAGACCAGGATCACCGCCTTCGCCTTGCCGCCCCGGCCGATGCCGCCGACTCGGCCAGAGCCGCCGGAGCCGCCGGAGCCGCCGGAGCCGCCGGAGCCGCCGGAGCCGACAGTCGCCGCCGAGACCGCCATGGGCGCGGTGACCCCGCCGGCGAACATCGACAACCCGCCGAGAAAGCCGACCTGCAGCAGCTCGCGGCGGAGCACGCCAGTCTGGTGGAGGTGGAACGGAACCTGGGAGCGCATCATCTCTCTCCGCCTAAGCGTGACCGCGCTACCCTGGGCAGTCACCCGCAATGGGACACCCGGCACGCCCGCAAGTTGCACCCGCAGTCCTGGCAACCCCTGTGGAACGCGGATGACGCGGATTCAACAGCTCAGCGCGGATCAGAGTGAGTGGTCGCTTTACTGCGATCGGGGTCGGACGTTCAGGCAGGATCGTTCAGGATCGCTTCAGAAGCAGTAGTTTGGGCGTGAAGGCTCGGATGCACGTCCATCGAATGAAAGTGGGCCGCACCGTTTCGGCTCAGGGTGTCGCCCCGAAGGAAGTTGCTATGGTTCTACCGTTCAGTCGTCGCTTGGCGCTTGGCGTGCTGGGGGCGCTGGCGCTGATCAGTGCCGGCCTCTCCGCTCCGGCCAAGGCGCAAGCACGCAAGCCCAACGTCCTTTTCATCGCGGTGGACGACCTGAACCACTGGGTTGGCCCGTTGGGTCGGAACCCGGTGGCGAAGACGCCCCACCTGGACCGCCTGGCGCGCCTGGGGCTCACCTTCACGCGCGCCTACTGTGCCGCGCCGGTCTGCAATCC
>JANPLG010000441.1:0-1627 GCA_031426395.1 Actinomycetes bacterium | reverse complement strand
AGGAGGACCCCCCTCCCCCCTATCGAATCCCGATCTGAGCGCCCCGCATACAATCAAATCCGGGCCACGCCACCTTGCGCACCTTGCCCCGCTCATGCCCCAGCCTCATCCATTCAAGAAGTTCCTTGCCCCTCATCCAATCTGATCCGCGAAGATCCGCCCAATCCGCAGCTTGCCCGTACGGGTCATCCGCGTTCCATTCACCTGTCCCATCCGTATCCCATATCCAGTCCGATCCGCGTGAATCCGCTCAATCCGCGTCATCCGCGTTCCATTCCCGCACGACAACCACAGCAGGAACGCCCAGCCCCCTCGCGCGAACCTCCCTCTGCACCCGTCGCCGTCGCCGGGCCGCTCGCCCCGGAGAGAATCTGATGCGCCACCTCGTTCCCCTCGCGCTGCTTGCGCTCTGCCCGCTGGCCGTGCACGCCGCCGGCCAAGACCCCGCCCGGAGGACCACCGTGGAGCCGCACTCTCTGCGCTGCGAGTACCTACCAGAGCCCCTCGCGGTGGAGGCGCTTGCGCCCCGGCTGAGCTGGGAGCTTCGGGTGCCAGATCAGAACCCCCCAGTATTGGGGGGCAGGGGGGCGGCAGTTCCCCGGGGGGAGCGGCAGACCGCCTACCGCCTCCTCGTCGCCTCCTCCCCGGAGAAGCTGGCTGCGGATGAGGCCGACCTCTGGGACACGCGCAAGGTCGCTTCGGACGCTACGCAGGTGGAATACCGGGGCGTGCCGGTCACTTCCCGGATGCGGTGCCACTGGAAGGTGATGACCTGGAACCGCGACGGCCGACCCTCCGCCTGGAGCGCGCCCGCTACCTGGAGCATGGGCCTGCTGAACAAGAGCGACTGGTCGGCCGCCTGGATCAGCCACCGGGATACCACGCCGCTTCACACCAGCCGCACGGAGCTTCATCTGCCGGCGCCCCGCACCTTCCGCACGGAGTTCCGGGGCAAGCGGGATGTCATGCGCGCCACGCTCTACGCCTCCGCGCTCGGCATCTATGAGTTCGAGCTGAACGGCAAGCGGGTCGGCGATGGCTGGTTCGCACCGGGGTGGTCGGACTACCGCCGCCGCGCCTACTACCAGGCATATGACGTCAGCGGCCTGGTGAAGTCCGGAACCAACGCCCTCGGCGCGATGCTGGCCGAGGGCTGGTACAGCGGCTACCTCGGTTACGGGCTGCTGGTCGGCTACGGCCCTAACAAGGTCGGCCGCTACTTCTACGGCAAGACGCCGGCGCTCCTGGCACAGCTTGAGATCGAGTACTCCGACGGCACCCGGCAGGTGGTCGGCACCGGCCCGGAGTGGAAGGTCACCGACCGCGGCCCCATCCGCGAGGCCGATTTCCTCATGGGCGAGACCCACGACGCACGCATGGAGCTACGCCAACCTGCCGCCAGCATTGGGGGGCAGGGGGGCCAGGGTGCACTCTGGTCACACCCAGCCTACGATGCCTCTAGCTGGGAGAACGCCGTACCGGCTTCCGCGAATGGCAGCCTGAAGGCTCCCTACTCGGATGCCGCCGGCGCGCGTGAAGTGGAGCTCGGCTTTGAGGAGCCGGCGCGGCTCCAGGCCTATTCCGGCCCGCCCATTCGCGCCACCCAGGAGCTGAAACCGGTCGGCCT
>JANPLG010000440.1:0-2093 GCA_031426395.1 Actinomycetes bacterium | reverse complement strand
CCGCCCGATCGCCTCGGGCCTTGATGGGAGCTGCATTCCGCGCTCAGAGCTTGATTGCCTCTTCGACGACATCACGGAGGCCCTCGATCACGCCTCGCACGGCCATGTTGAGGATGGCTGGTGGTGTCTGCGTATCGGCGTGGAACGTGCGCGCGCCCTGGAACTACTCGCGATGCCGTGGTCGGAGGAGTTGACCCGGCGCTACGAATTCGCGCTGGAGCAGTACGAGTGCCGGTTCCCCAAGGTCTCGCTCACCCATTGAGTTGCTGAGTGCGGAATGCGGACGCGGGTTGGCTCTCAGCGATGCGAGCTTCCGTCCTCCAGAGCGAGTTTCGGAAGAAGGGCGCGGCGGGCCTAGGACTGAACGGAGAGACGGGATCTATGCTGCGATGCGCTGCGCCTCGAAGGTGCGCCATTTTGCATCTAGAGCCAACTTCCCATGCTTTCAGCACCTTGTTTCCCGTCACCGTCCGCACTGTTGCGCGGTGGAAAGGTCCGCACTCATGTCCCGTTCGCGTACGCCCCGCCTGGCGCTCCTCACTCTGTCCCTACTCCTCACCGGGGTTGCCGTGGGCTCCGTGATGATTTCTTCCTCACGGCCTGCGCTGGCTGCAGAGAAACTGTCGCCGCTCAAGCTGATTGAGCTGGCACGCACGGGCCCGCAGACCGTGGCGTTTCGGGAGTCGCTGGTGGATGCGCTGGGTGAGCAACGCATCCGCGAAGGAAAGGCATACATCGGCGCCGGGGACGAGTTCCTCTGGGCGATCGACGCCGCCACCGAGCCGAAGCTCTTCGTGGACGACGAGGCCCGGCCGGCGCTCACCCGCATCCAGGGGACGAATCTGTGGGTCAGCATCGGACAGCTTCGGCCTGGCTACAGCCACAGCTACTACTACCATGTCGACGGTCAGCGACGCGGCGGAGAGCCGAGCATCGTGGCCTACCTCCCCGAGTCCTTTGAGCAGGAGGGAGTTCCGAAGGGCACCCTCTCCGAGAAGTTCACCCACAAGAGCAAGATCTACGATGGGATGGTGAGCGAGTACTGGGTCTACGTCCCCGCCCAGTACGACGCTAAACTCGCGGCCCCACTAATGATCTGGAATGACGGCGGCGGGCATACCGGGCGCAACGGCCAGAGCCGGACTCAGGTGGTGATGGACAACCTGATCCACCAGAAGAAGATCCCGGCGATGATCAGCATTTTCATCAACCCCGGGGACATCAGCGGCAGCCCCGGCACACCGACCCACACCTACGTGACGGAGTTCAGCAAGAAGAGCGGCCGCCAGTTTCGGGACGCCATGCGCAGCACGGAGTACGACACCGTCTCCGACCGTTACGTGCGCTTCCTAGACGAGGAAATCCTGGCGGAGGTCGGCCAAAAGTGGAACCTGCGGAAGGATGGCTACAGCCGCGCGATTGCCGGCGACTCCAGTGGTGCCATTGCGGCGTTCAACGCAGCGTGGCAACGGCCCGAGGTGATCAGCCGCGTCCTCTCCCGGATCGGGACCTTCACGAGCATTCAGTGGATCCCGGGCACCCTGGACGGCGGCAACATCTTCCCCTTTGCCATCCGCAAGACGCCGCGCAAGAACCTGCGCGTGTGGCTCAGCGACGGCAGCGAGGACCTGGAGAACGACCACGGGAGCTGGCCGCTTCAGAACATCCAGATGGCGAACAGCCTGAAAATGGCCGGCTACGACTACCGCTTCCGCTTCGGCACGGCACCTCACAACGGCGCGCAGGGTGCCGCCGAGGCACCCGAGGCACTGGTGTGGCTCTGGCGCGATTACGACCCAGCCAAGACCAGCCAATCCTTTGTGCAGGACCCCGCCGAGAAGAGCAAGCCGTACTATCGCGTGAAGATCTTCAACCGCGAGCATTAGCAGCCTGGGGGTGAATGGGTGAAAGGGCGGGTGGCCGCACGTTAACCGCCACTCTGGGTCTCCTCGCGGGTGGGTTCCTGGATCTGGGCAACCTCAGCAATTCTCACGAACAAGCCGGTAGCCTAGCGCCTAGTGCGCGTGGTTCGCAGGAGACCGCAGGGGGGTCCATCCACCTGGCTGGACGTGGCGCGTCCCCCTTGGGAGCAC
>JANPLG010000439.1:0-6151 GCA_031426395.1 Actinomycetes bacterium | reverse complement strand
GTGCTGCGTTCGATCACGGTAGCCGTCCCGGGTACCTCGTGAACCCCTCGGACTGGGCGTTCTGCCAATCACTCGACGGCACCCACCCCCACCGTCAGGCCGCTTCAGCGGTCTTTCCCACCCGTCAGCCCGGTCGTTCACGGCCGTGCGTCGACCACGGAATCGCCCCGGCTCTGCGGATTACGTTACTTGCCCGCCTGCGAGATCAGGAAGATCGTCAGCGCCCAGTAGCCGACCGTGGTCAAGGTGCCGAGCACGATGGCGACCACTGCGTGGGCTGCGCCGGGGAGCTCCGGGTTCCGCCTACGCGCCCGGAAGCCCATGATCCCCGCGATGATGGCAGCCGGACCGAGTATGTTGCCGACGCAGGGGATGAAGCTGAAGACCCCGAGGTAGTAACCGGCCAGGGCCGCCGGGTTTTTGGCGGGGATCAGGTGGTCCGTGGCCGAGTTTCCACGAGGGCGAACGGCCGCAGATGGAGTGCCGGACGTCTGCATCCGCGTCAGCACGGCGTCCCGGCAGTAGCCGCAATATGTCACCGCCTGGAAGTCGACCAGGCAGTCCCGGCAGAGGGGCCGCGCGCACCCGGCGCACGACAAGGCCGTTTCGACCTCTGGATGGTTCACGCAGGCTGGCATGCGTCTCTCCCAATTGCGATTGAGGGCGCGAGAAGTCATAGCTCCTTGCGCCCTCACCCGTCCACTGATCCTCAATGGACCACTTGCGGCCCGGCATCAATGGAACTTGAGCGACCACTGCACGCCGCCACCGAAGTTGATAGCCTCGCCCGGCCGGCGGTCCACGAACCCGACCAATAGCAGGCCGTCACCGAACTCGCGGCGGAAGCGGGCGGTGAACCGCTCATCCAGGTCTTCACGGACGGCGTACTCCAGGAAGACATCGAGCTTCAACGCCTGGTAGAGCGCCGGAACGTAGAGACCAGCGGTGGTAATCCGCCGCCCATCGATCCCGACACCCGCTTCCCCGTAAACGTCGAGGACGTTCGCCTTGAGGGGCTGGGAGATGTCGAGGGAATACCCAACCTGCTTGCCCCGCTCCGTGGAGGCGAGAACGGAGTAGCCGACATAACCGCCCCGCAGCGGTGCCACGCCGCGCGCGAACCCGCCCCGCGTTCCGCCCTTGCGGGTGGCGTTGGTGTCCAGGATGTAGCCAACTTCCTGGCGATAACCGCGCTTCAACGGCGCCTGATAGACGAAGGCGTCGGTCGACTCGAGGCCCAGCAGCGTGGCAAGGTCCGTGTTGTTGGCGGGTCCGTAGAACATGTGCTGCCGACCGGCCACGATATTCCCGTAATGACCCTTCAGCGCAATGAACCCTTCGCTGATGTCGCTCTGATTCCGTCCGCCGTCGATGGCAAGGAAGCGGTAGCCCAACTCCGCGTAGGCATCGCCGCTGGACGCCTGCAGCCGGGCGCGCACTCCGGCCGCGCTGTTTTGCCGCGCACCGATGGCCGTCGGCTCAATCCGGAACTGGACAAAGTCTCGGGGATTCGGCTCATTCGGCTGGCGGACCAGGGTGGGAAGGAAGCGGCTTTCCACGGTGGGCACACCGCGCGCGCCGCTGCCATCGTCCTGGAAAGCGCTCTCCCGGATCCGCGCACTCGCCAGTTCCTGACGCAGCGCCGACTGGATGCCCGCCCTCCCCATCGCGCGAGGACGGCGCCCCTGTCCGGGGATCGGCAACGGTAGTCCGCCGCAATCTTCAGGATCGTGGCTCGGTCGCCGCGTGATGAAGTCGAGGGCGTCCCGGTAGATCCAGTCCTGGTCCTGATCCTTCCAGTGGTCAATGGTGCCGGGGTAGGTGACCAGGTACTGCTGATCTCCCTCGAACCACGGGTCCCGGTCCAGGAAGGCCCACTCCTCATTCGGAATGGCAAAGGGCGCTTCCGGGTCCTTGCCTTCAGGCACGGTGGTTCCCTGGCCGTCCTTCAATTCCACCACCATCCGCCGTGGGTTCTTCACCAGAAGGTAGCCGTGAGGACCGGCTCCCGGCGTCGGTGCCAGCGCAGGCGCGAAGGTGACCGTGCCAGTGGAGCTGTTGAAGGCGGTGATCCGGCGGCTCTGGCCCGCGTAGGGTCCGTCGACAAAGAGTATCTGACCGGTGGTGAAATCCGCGCCGCCGGCGGTGCCGCTGTCGATGAGCGTGGTCTCGGTCAGAGATTGAGCCGCACCCGCCACCAGTGGGTTGTCTGCCGACGAGACGAACACCCGGCCTTTGTAGCAACGCACTTCCGCGCGCTTGAGGCGGGTATCGGAGCGGTATTCCACGTGGGTGCCGCGAATGGCGGCCACGGCGTAGCCGCCGGTGATGGTTCCAGGAGTGTTGTAGTTAAGGAAGACCTTCCCTTTGACCACCTGCGTCTCTCGCTGGCGGTTCCCGGTCACCACGACCTCCGAGAGTTCGCCAACGCGCAGCACGCTCTTGTCCTGGAACTGGAGGCCGGCGTAGGAGCGGCCACCGGTGCGCACCCGGTCTCCCACCGCCAGTGCGGCTCCCGGCTTGGCCGTGACAAGGTCCAGGCTGGCGCCCTTGGCGGTCTTCACCACGCGCACCACGTCTTTGACGTTGGCAGCATTCTGGGCGTAACCCGGCGCGGCAAGCAGCGCGCCCGCCGAGGCGAACATTAACAATGGTAGGGTCTTCATGCGCTTCCTTCTAAGTGTTCCCACAAATCGTTCACCGGCTTGGTCGCTATCCCCTTGCTGTGGGGTTCGTTACTTGCTTCCAGGTCACCGGCTTGCTCGTGTCCACGTCGACCGAATAGACTGGCATCGGTTCCTTGCGGCCCCGCACCGCTGCGGCACCGCGGTTGGTCATCGGGGCGAAGTCACCAGCAGCGGCCACGGCGGCATCGCGGGTCGACTCGCTGATCAGGATGAGCGTCCCGTACTCCTTGTTCATGCTCTCCAGGCGTGCAGCGACGTTCACCACGTCCCCGATGACGGTGAACTCCTCCCGCTCGCTGAACCCGATGCCGCCCACTGTGCAGACACCGCTGTGGATCCCCACGCGGGTCTTGAGCAGCGGCAGCCCCTGGTTCTCAGGGAGCGCCAGCCACTCAGCAAGGGCGTACTGGATTTCCAGCGAGCACTTCACGGCCCTCGCCGCGTGGTCCTCATACTTGGGCACCCAGCCGAAGTACGCCATCATGCCGTCGCCCATCAGCTTGTCCATCACGCCGCCGTGCTTGAAGACGATGGGCAACATCACGCCGAAGTAACGGTTAAGCAGGGCGCAAATCTCCGGGCTGCTCATCGTCTCGGAGAGGGACGTGAATCCCTGCAGGTCGGAGAAGAGCATTGTGATTTCTGCGGCTTCCCCGGAAAGTTCCGGAAACTCCGTGAGCCGGTCAGCCACGCCTGGCCCCACGTGCCGAGTGAGCTGCCGCTTCACCCTCAGTCGCTCCTTCCGCTCCGTGAAGAACATGACCCCGGACTCCGCGACCACGCTCAACCCCACGCCGATCGCCGCCGGAACGGGATTGAGGTCGAGACCCCGCTCCACCAACAGCCATGCGGCAATGGAACTCAGGGCGGCGATGAAGCCGATAGCCAGCACCACCAGCGGACCCGGACTCAGCCAGCGGCCCACCAGGGCGGTCGTCACGCACGCGACCACTAGTAGCAGCAGCTCCAGCAAGCCGTCGGCGCGGCGGACGAAGTTGCCGGAGAGGGCCGTCTGCGAGATCGCCGCTTGCGCCTCGACGCCGGGCATCTGCTGATCGCTGGCGCGGGCGGCGAAGTGGGAGCGGACCGGTACGCGGTGGAAGTCCTGCTCCATGCTGGCGTTGCTTCCAATCAGGACCAGCTTCCCGGCAACCTTACGCCGCAACTCCTTGTCTAACTCCTTTTCGGAGGTGGGGCTGAACGCCTCGAACACCTGCTCGTACGGGATGACCGACTCCGGCCCCGCCGGGCGGCTCGCCTCTCCAAAGTAGCGAACGTAGGAGATCGGCACGGTGCCTCGGCTCTCCGGAAGGGCCAAAACGGGACGGTCGAGGAACTGGGAGCGGGGCATCAGCTCCTCTTTGACCACCGTTCGGGGATCGCGGCCCCCGAACGCTGCCGCACCCGCCACTCCGAGCGCCGGAATGTACGCATCCTCTGCCGTGGCCGGGTCGATGCCGGTGAACCACCATCGGAAGCGGCGGATGGAGGTATCGGCGTCCTGGAGGACATTCGCCATGCCCATCCCGGCGGAAGCCTCCAGCAGGATCGGGTTGGGATACGCGAGGTTCAGCGTCTCCTCCCCAATCCCGCTCTGGACCCGTTGCTGGTCGTTCGTCGCGGCAAGGATCACCTTCCCGTGGCGCTTAATCGCGGCTGCGAACGCCTCGTCGAGGCGGTCGTCGTCGTTGAACACCATATCGAAGACGACCACCATCGCTCCTAGCCGGCGCAGGTTCTCCAGGACGCGGGCATGGTAGCCACGCTCGTCATACCGGAGGTTGGGCACCCCCTTGACGCCCGGAACGGGATGGCGGGGCGCCTGCCCCAGATCGCGGTCCTCCTCGGCAAGCTGCTTGAGCCGCTTGCGGGTGGTCTCGCCAATCTCCAGCACTACCACCGGCCCGGCGGCCTTCTCGCCCAGACCACCGGCCTTTGCGTACTCCGTCATGCCACGGTCATAGACCACGCCGTGGAGGTTGACCAGCAGCGGCACCTCCCGCGCGATCAGGAACCGCTCCAACCCCATCACCGCCAGCGCGCACACCAGACCCACCGCCACGGCGAGACCCCAGAGGGACTCCTTCCGGCGGATGGCTTTCTTGACGATGGGCACGCTCATATGAATTGGATCGGTTTCGGGTCGGCAGCGGTCCCCGGGAGGGCGAGGCTCCCGCCGAGCCGCGCCGAAGGTGTCATCCGTCGGAGGTCACTTCTCGCTGTATAGGTCGGTGATCGGAGTGTCTCCATCGCGGTATCCGGAGCTTGGCGGATGATCGGTAGTGCTGGCTCCTTCACTTGCGATCTCAGGAAGCCGCGTCTCCTTGCCAGGTGGGAATCCTCTGCGCACCCAACTCGAAATCCGAAATCCCTAGCATCCCCTGCCGGTCAGGCGGACGCGCACGGTTCGAGGCGTGTTGCCCCGAGGGCTTCGCTCCAGCCCGGTGACCACCACCACGGAACCCCGGTAGCTCCGCCGCCCGCGCGGCACGAAGTAGACCTTCACGTTCGCCACATCGCCGGGGCCGACGACAAAGAACTCCCCGGCGGGTCCACCCCGGGTCTGGCTTGGAAGACTAACCGAGAAGGGATTGCCGGACGCTGGGCCCGATGCGGAGATGAAGCCGCTGATGGGGGTCTCTCCTGTGTTGCGCAGCGTGATGCGCTCCTGGCCGTAGCGCCCGACGCCGATACTGCCGAATTCGACGTTGCGTGGGCCAACGCGAAGGTTGTCCTCCTGTTGCCGGGGCGTCAGGCGGAAGACGCGAATCTGACCGTTGAAGCGGCCGGTCCCCACGATCTGCCCGCTATCGTTGATCCCGGTGGCTTCACGGAGCGACCAGCCGCTCTTGGGCGGAACCAGCGAATTCAGGTCCCGCATCGCAGCACGGTCCTTGGCCACAAAGGCATCGTTGCCGGAGACGCCCACCACGTCTCCCGCGCTGTTCACGTCGTAACCAACGCTGCTCTCTTCGTCAGACAGGGTGCCCAGGTCCCTTGGGGTCTGTCCCGGCGCGGCGACAAACGCATGCTGGAAACTCGGAAAGCCGCGAGGTCCAATCCTGGGACTGACGGCCGGGAAGAAGCTCCGTCTTCCAGTGAGCCTGGGATTGGAGAGGTTCACGGAACCAGACTCTCCAGTCACCACGTTGCCGCTGTTGATGGCGTAGCCCCGGCTGTAGGCGGCGTTCGGCACTACGCCTACAGCCCGCATTTCACCGTTCACAAACCGATAAGCGCGGATGAACTGTGAGTCGATGGCCTCGGCGTTCACCAGGGGAACCCCGGAGTTGGAGATGTCCACGGCCTCACCGTATTGGTAGTCCTTAGGCGAGGTGAGGAACTGTGGCTCCTCGCCGTCACGGACCAGAAAGGCCTGGATTGAGGAGAAGAAGAGAATGGTCCGTCCGACCACGTCTCCCGCATCGTTGATGCCACGCCCCTCGCTCTGAAGACCCTTATCG
>JANPLG010000438.1:0-3021 GCA_031426395.1 Actinomycetes bacterium | reverse complement strand
GTGCTCCCAAGGGGGACGCGCCACGTCCAGCCAGGTGGATGGACCCCCCTGCGGTCTCCTGCGAACCACGCGCACTAGGCGCTAGGCTACCGGCTTGTTCGTGAGAATTGCTGAGGTTGCCCAGATCCAGGAACCCACCCGGACAAGTACCACCCGCTACGCCGCCAACCACCGGCGTCCGAGGGAATCCCGGGTAGATCCCGGCCGACTCTGCACCGGAGGGAACCGACACCGCGCTGCCGCGATCACTTCATCCAGGAGGCGAACATCCCCCGGCTTACGCTCGATCAATACTTCCATTTGGTTCTCCTCGGTCCCGCCATTGGGAGCCACCCGAATAGTTAGGAGTGAACGAAGAACCTGGCTGGCAATCTCGACAGAGGAGACACAACCTCGCAGTCGGGTGGGTGCGCCGACGAACTTCAGTGAGGGGTGAAGCCTCCTGGCACGGGAGCCTAGCCGGAGCGTTCCCCGTAAGACAGTGGACGCACGAGACGGAACTGACCGGGCGCAACTCGCTCGAAAAGTTCCGTCTCGCCTCCCGGATGTCCGACTGCGTGCTTGTCCAGGAAGGTGTTATACGTCCCCTCTCCAAGTCCCGAGCAGGCTCGGCGGAAATCGGCCTTCGTAAACGGCCCGGTAAGGGTACCCTGCTGAACAGCTTGCACAATAGCTCCGTAGACTCGGTGACCGGGCACGCGGAGCCTCCTTTCTTCTTGGGCGAGCGTACCCGCCCCCAATCGTCAGAGAGTTGGAGGCCAGGACCGGCGACCCCGGACGCTATCCTGGTGCGCCTCCACCATCGTCTGATGCTCCCAACGCGATGCGTCTTTGTCGAAGCCTGCGCGGACGGGTTTCTGCCCCCAACGCTTGCAACCTTCGTCCTGCACTCGCCCGGCGCGGTTCTCGCTCTCTGAGATCGCCACAAAGTAGCCAGAGGATGGCATCCCGTACCGGTTCCTGGGCTTGTCGTACAGCTCTGCATCGCCCTGACCGGCCTTCACAACCAGGGCTGTAAGAGGTTGAAGCCGACGCCGGTCGCAGGCGTGGAAGATTTCCCCCAACACCTTCCCCATGTAGCCGCCCTCGACGCCGAACTCCACCCCTGTAGCATCGTGTACTTCTTTGTAGGTAGCTACGGTTCCGCGAGGTACCACCGTCTGCGTCAGGTAATCGTAGACCTTCTGCGCGTCGTTTGTGATCGCCATCAGTTCCCCCTCTCTGCGTTTCCCAGAGGCTCCAGGCACGAGCCGGACCGCTGCCTCCCTGAAGCCTGGGCTGTCCAGCGCCTTACAGCATGTTCTTCTGCCGCGCCCGGATGAGTCCGTGCCGGGCCATCAGGTTCCGGTCGTCTTTGTGGGCGACCACCGCGATGCTTTCCGGGGAGTAAGGCCCCGTGACCAGGTTCGTGAAGATATCCCTTGGCAGGCCGTCGTATTCGGCTGGCACCGCCCCACCGGGCCGGAGATGCTCCCGTCCCTGCGGCTTCACGAAACTCGCCATCAGCCCGGTCTTGTCGAACTCATCTGCCCCCACGAACTCCACTACGGGGTACATCCGCTGACCCACCAGAACCACGGTGCGCCGCCGGTCCCTCCCGTAGGCTTTCCGGTTGCAGTAGACAACCCGCACCGGAAGCTGCCTCCTTCCCACCGTGACTTTCGTCTCGTAACCGCCCTCAAAGCCCTCGATATCCTTCGGCCAGCGGTAATCCTGTGGCCCGACCTCCCTCCACTCCAGACCCGCCAAGTCCGGGATCGGCGCACCGGAGTCGTCTTCCGCGTTCGAGTCCCCGCCGTCGCTCGCTGCCGACCCGCTGTTCGGACCGGGACCGCCAGGAGCCGCTGAAGCCTCCTCAATGAACTCCAGAAGGGCCGCTTCTGTGGTGCGCCACTCGCCGCCGACCCGGAAGCCTCGCAACCTTCCTGCCTCAAGCTCGCCGATCACCGCTTCGGGTGTCGTGACAAATTGCTGTGCCGCATCCTCGATTGTGACCACCCCGAGTCTCCTTTCCATCGGCTGAACACCTCCCCGCCCCCTGCGAACTAGTTTCTACTTACTTTAGACTGAGTTGCGGCATACCGTCAACTAGACACAGAAAAGGTTGAAAGCAGAGTGGGCTGTGAGCAGGATGGGCCACCATGCGGCTTGTTCCCGCTGAACGGAAAAGAGCCGCCCCCTGGAAGGAAGCGGCTCCAAGGTGCGAGAGTGCCAAGGGGAAGAGATGAAGTCCAGAAGGTAAGCACCAGTATCCGCCTCACCCCGGAGGCCAAGAGCCTACTTGACAAGCTGGCTCAACACTGGGTATCAGCCAGTCGACAGTGACGGAGCTTGCGATAAGGGAGAAGGCACGGAAGGAGAAGGTGCAGTAGCAGACAGGTCTGCATCGCAAAGTAGGTCATGGCGAAGGCGACCGCATCCTTGCGGGGTCCCCGTTCTGCGCGATCAGGTAGTAGGCGTAGCGGGTGAGGACGATGTCCTCGACCTCGCGCTGGGCTCCCTTGGCCAAGTCGATCATTTTGCTGACGTCAGCAAAATGATCCGCAACGGTCTGCCCCGCATTCGCGCAGGCCGTCTTGGCCTTCTCGACCACTGCCTCGGAGCCGGTCGGCTTCATCGTGACCCGACCAAGCGCCGCGTTCAATCGCTGCGTAGGGAGCACCGGTCCCCTATGGTCCAAAGCGCCTCGCCGTCCTTCGGACAGCACCCCCTCCCGGCACGCCTCACTCATGAGGGAATCCGCGCTCCGCAGGCTCCCGCACCGGCACCGGCACGGGAGAGGAGGAGGAGGAGGACCCCTCCCCCCCTTCATTTCGGCGAGAGAGACCCATGACATTCAGAGGAGCGACACGCGGAACCTACCGCGCACCCATTCACACCGCCTCCCGCACGGGGAGCAGCCTCTCAAATCGAGCAACCGCTCCCTGCGTAGCCCAATTTGAAATTTGAACTTTTAATTTTGAAATCTGAAAGCCCCCCTGTGGTGGTGTTGGTGGTGGTGGTGGTGGTGGTGGTGGTGGT
>JANPLG010000437.1:0-7444 GCA_031426395.1 Actinomycetes bacterium | reverse complement strand
GCCAGCCACTGCGTGCCGTCCGCCGCCGTGTAGGCCGCGCCGCCCGCGTTGACCCGGATACCCCCCGTGGGTGGCGTGACCGGCGCGGTGGGAGTCGCCGAGACCGTGTTGGACGGTGCGCTCTCGCCGGTAGTGTTGGCGGCGGTCACCTGGTAGAAGTAGGTGGTGCCGTTGACCACGGCCGTGTCCGCGAAGGTGGCGACGGAAAGGCCGCTGGTAACCGCAGTGAAGGGGCCAGACGCCGCAGCCGAGCGCTTAACGGTGTAGGACGCGGCTCCGTTAACCGCCGACCAGGTGAGGTCGACGCGGGCATTGCCGGCTGTTGCCGCAAGCCCGGTGGGCGCTGCCGGTACGGAGGGCGCCGACGGCCCGAGGAGTGTCGCCACGTTCAGGCGACCGGTGCGGAAGACGCCGTTCAGCGCTGCGGGTCGATCCGTGGTGGCCGTCAGCCGCTCTTTGAGCTGGGCTGGAGTCAACTGCGGGTTGGCGGCCAGGGCCAGCGCGGCGGCGCCTGCCACGTGCGGAGTGGCCATCGAGGTGCCGTTCAGCACGGCGTATCCGCCGCCAATCCAGGTGCTGTAGATCGACAGGCCCGGCGCACCGAGGTCCACCGTGGACGTGCCGTAGTTGGAGAAGCTGGCGCGATCGTCGCCCGGCGTGGTGGCGCCAACGGATACGACGTTTGACAGGGTGGTGGTGTAGTAGCTCGGGAAGTTGGCGGTGGAGTCCGTGTTCCGGTTGTCGTTGCCGGCCGCAGCCACGAAGAGGATGCCGGCATCGCGGGCGCGCTGGATCGCTTCGTGCAGTAGGGGACTGGCGCCGGAACTTCCCCAGCTATTGCTCATCACCTTCGCGCCACGCGTGCGGGCAAAGTCGATCGCCTGGATCGCGTCGGATTGGTCGCCTCTGCCATCAGCGCCCATGAACTTGAGTGGCATCAGCTTCACGCGCTGCGCCACCCCGGTGATCCCGATGCCGTTGTTCCCGCGCGCGCCGATGGTCCCGGCGCAGTGCGTGCCGTGGCCGCGGTCGTCCATCGGATCGGCATCGTTGTTGACGTAGTCGTAACCCACCACCTGGCCACTGCCGTCGCGCAGGATGTTCTCGCGCAGGTCCGGGTGGTTGTAGTCGACGCCTGTGTCGATCACGGCGACGATTACCTGATCACTGCCGACCGTGCGGTCCCAAGCCTCGGTCGCGTCAACATCCGCATCCAGCACTCCGCCTGCCTGTCCGGTGTTCTGCAGGGCCCAGAGCGAAGAGAAGCTCGGGTCGTTGGGGATGGCGTCCGTGGTGCAGATGTAGTCCGGCTGAGCCACGCGCACGGCCGCTTCAAGCCGCGCCAGGCCCTGCGCCTTGCCAATGCGTTGCCGGATGAACTCTCGGCGTGCCTCGGCCGCATTCGCGTGGAAGGCGGGAGCGGCATTCTCGGCAACGGCTACGGCGGCGGTCAGATAGCCCGGCACGCGCAGCCGCACGAAGAAGGGGTTCTTCAGGTTGGGGTCGAGTTCGAGGCCCAAACGCGCTGCGGCTGCGACACGCTGCGCTTGAGTTGCCTGCGGGCGGAAGGCGACCAGCAGGCCGTCAGCGGGTGCTTCGGCAGCGGGTGCTGGAGTGGCCGGGGCGGCTGGCGCCGCGCGATGGGGAAGTGCGGCCAGGGTGAGTGCGGAGAGTGCGAGGAGGGACGTGACAGCGGGGAGCCTGAGTCGCGAAGGCATGGAGGGTGAACCTGCCCGAAGGGCGGACGAGGAGACAACTCTCCCGCGAGAAGGCACACGCCTTTTGCAGGAGCACACTCGACCGGACGGGGGGTTCCGGTGATCAGGCGCGGCCGGGGAGACCGCGGGACCGAAGTGCACTAAATTATCCGATGTTTAGATCGGACAGTCAACGGGAAAGATAATCAGCCTAAAGTGATCGGTATCACTCGGTTGATCCCTCGTCAGCCTTGGCCTTGCTTGTAAGGCCAAGTTTACAGCGGCTGGGGATTCACGGCTTCAGGCACAGCGGCGACGAATCGATCCACGATGCTCTCGAGGTGGCCGTTTCCTTCGGACAACTCCGCTCCCTCCGCTCCGGGCTCACCCTGGTGGATGAGGTGGGAGAGCACGGCCAGCTCACAGATGAAGCAGACGTCCCGCACAATGACATAGTCGGGCACTTGGAGCTTCACTGGCGCGAAGTTGATGATGCCACGAATGCCGGCAGCCACCATCCGCGCCGCCACCTCCTGGGCCTCCCAAGCCGGGATGGCCAGGATGCCGATGGAAGCGCCGATGGTGCGGTTCGCCTCCTCAATCTCGTCCACGTGGAGGACCGGCACCCGGCGGATGTCGCACCCGATCTTCTCCGCGTCCCGGTCAAAGACGGCGGCGATCTTGAAGTGGTAGGAGCGCCACCCCGGGTAAGCGATCAGTGCTGACCCCAGGTGGCCGGCACCCACCAGGATCACGTTCTGCTCCTCGTGAATGCGCAGGAGCTGGGCAATCCGCTCCCGGAGTTCCTTCACGTTGTAGCCGATCCCGCGCTTGCCGAATTCTCCGAAGTAGGAGAGGTCTTTGCGGAACTGGGCGGCGGACACCCCGGTGTAATGCTCCATGTCCTGGGACGAGATGGAGAGGACCCCGTCATGCTCCAACTGCATCAGGCAGCGGATGTAGGTGGAGAGTCGCTCCAACGCGGGAAGAGGGACCTGGGATTCGTGCGCCACGCTCTGTTACTCCGCGTCTGGGGACCTGGGGTCACCGCCGGTAGAAGGGTTGCCAGTGAAGACTGACCAGTCGGATTTGCCGCCCTCTTTGTGGATGAGCCGGATGGCCTCGATCACCATCGTCTTGTCGGCTGCCTTGCACATGTCGTACACCGTGAGGCCGGCCACGGTGACCGCAGTGAGCGCCTCCATCTCCACGCCCGTCTTGCCGACCGTACTGGCCGAGGCGCGGATGGTGACCCGATCGGCTGCTGCTTCCAGCTCAACCTGGACATCAGTGAGGGGAAGCGGATGACAGAGTGGGATCAGCTCTGCTGTGCGCTTAGCGGCCATGATCCCGGCGATCTTCGCAACGGTCAGCACATCACCCTTGGCCACCCCGTGGCTGGTGATCAGCCGAACCGTTTCGGGACGCATCCTGACGGTGCCCTCCGCCACGGCTCTCCGCTGCGTGTCCTGCTTCGCGGAGACATCGACCATCCGCGCGCGTCCCTGCTCATCAAGATGGGAGAGAGACTCGGCCATAGTCAGCTTCGGCGGTCGACAATCTGATTGGCGAGCGTGAAGAGGGCGTCGCGCGCCTCCCCAGGAGCCACTCGCTCCAGTTCTCGCTTTGCGCGGGTGATGTAGCTCTGGGCATGATCGTGGGCGCGGTCGAACCCGCCCGCAATCTCGATGATCTGCGTAGCGCGGCGGATCTCTTCCGAGGTCAACGGCGAGGCCTTGCCGTAGATACGCAAGAGCTCCTCGCGATCCTCGGGGGCGGCGTCCTGAAGAGCGTAGATCACAGGCAGCGTGACCTTCCCTTCGCGGAGGTCGCCGCCCACCGGCTTGCCCAGCGTCTCCTCATCGCCGATGAAGTCGAGGATGTCGTCCTGAATCTGGAACGCCATTCCAACGCCGTAGCCGAATTCGGTCAACGCATCCACGGTGGCGGGACCTGCCTCCCCCAGCAGACCGCCGATGCGCGCGCAGGCCCGAAGCAGGATGGCGGTCTTGCACTCGATGATGACCTCATAGACCTCAACGGTGACTTCGGTGTCCCGCTTCACCTGGATCTGGAGGACCTCGCCCTCGCACATGGTGGAGATGGTGTCGACCATCAGGTTCCACAGCTCGCGGCTGGAGTCGCGCGCGACCAGTCGGAAGGAGCGAATCACTAGGTAGTCGCCCATCAGCACGGACGCGGAATTCCCGATGTGGAACTGTACCGCCATCCGTCCCCGTCGGCTGTCGCTGTCATCAACGATGTCGTCATGGACCAGGGTGGCCGTGTGGACCAGCTCGCACGCCGCCGCGAGGGGAAGCGCCCGCTCCAACGACCCGCCGGCGGCAAGCGTGGCGAGCAGGACCAGTTGTGGCCGGACGCGCTTTCCACCCGCGCCAAGCACGTAGCGCGCGGCCTCCTGAATCGCCTCAATCTGCGACTCGGTTGCCTCCTCCAACAACGCTTCCACGTCGTGGAGCTGCGTGCGAACGAGGTCCACGGGGTTTTTCACGGCCAGTGCCTGCGCCATCACTTGCCTTGCTCTCCACTCGGGCAGCCGGAGAGCGGCTGTTCCCGGCCCTTCGGTCGGTTGCCGCTCGTGCGTCTTTTCACAATAGTTATATCCGTGGTCGGTAAGTCGGATTGCGCGGCAGTGCGGTCAGCCCCATCGGCTCACGGACTCGGTTGCTCTGGACGTGGAGCTATGCCTGGTCGGGAGGTCCCGCCACCCCATCCCGCAGCCGGTCCCGAAGCTCGCGGAGGCGGGTGAACCACTGAACCCGTTCTTCCCGCGTGTAGTTGGCGTTCGCGCCGCTGGTGGAGGGTGCCACGAAGAGGTGTGCTCCCGCTATGCGCTGTTCCTGAAGTCCCAGCGTGCCCTCCGGGTCGATGGCGGCCCGGTACCCCATCAGGCCGTTGAAGCAGACGATCCGGGGCTTCCACCGCGCGATCTTTTCTATCAACTCCGGGGCACCTTCCCGGAACTCGCGGGACCGCACCTCTCCGGCGTTGCGGCTGGGACGCTTGACGCAGTCGGTGATGCCGATGCCCCACTGGAGCAGGTCGCGGTCCTGCGCCGGGGTCAGCAGGTGGGAAGTCAGGCCGCTCTCGTGGAGGCACCGCCAGAAGAGATTGCCCGGTCCTGCGTAGTAATGGCCCACGCGCGCCGACTTGAGACTCGGGTTGATCCCCACGAAGAGAATCTCCAACGGGTCCGCTACGAGATCAGGGAGCGTAACCAGGATCTGATCGTCGTTTTCCGCCGTATCGCGCGGGGCAGTTGCTGGGCGAGCAGTCTCTAATCCTACTTTAACTTGACTCAAAGCAAGGGACCCTTCGCCACCACCGGCACAACGGGAAGCTCAACGCACCCTGGTCTTTCAATCCGAAATCGAGAGTTGTGCCAAGCAAGCTTGCATTTGGGAGCGGTAGCTGGCAGTTTCTATCGGCGGCCGACGCTGCGCGCTGTTCGGCTGCGGCCTATTTGGAAGGAACACGAATCAATGAATGTGCTGGTTACGGGGAGCGCGGGGTTCATCGGCTCCAACTTTGTGCGGTACTGGCTGGAGCGTTACCCGGAAGATCGCGTCGTTGGGGTGGACCTGCTCACCTACGCGGGCAACCTGGAGAGCCTGACGGACGTGGAGGCGCGCTTCAGCGACCGCTACGCTTTCGTGAAAGGGGACATCGGCAACACCGACTTGATGGTACACGTGCTGAAGCAGCATGCCATCGACGCTGTCGTCAATTTCGCGGCGGAGAGCCACAACAGCCGCGCCGTCCTCGATCCAGCGGCGTTTTTCCAGACCAACGTCGTCGGCACTCAGGGACTGATGGAGGCGTGCCGCCGCGCGAAGACACCCCGCGTCCACCACGTCAGCACCTGTGAAGTCTTCGGCGACCTCGACCTGGAGAGCACGGATAGCTTCAGCGAGTCGCACCCCTACCTCCCGCGCACGCCCTACAACGCGGCGAAGGCCGGCGGGGACTTCGTGGTCCGCAGCTACCACGAGACCTTCCACCTTCCGGCCACCATCTCTACCTGCGCCAACAACTTCGGGCCGTACCAGTTCCCCGAGAAGCTGATCCCGCTCTTCACCACCCACGCGATGGAAGACCGGCAGCTCCCGCTCTACAAGAGCAGCCAGAACCGCCGCGAGTGGCTCTACGTGACCGACCACTGCCACGCCATCGACCTCATCCTCCGCAACGGCAGGATCGGGGAGCTGTACAACATCGGCAGCGGCGTGGAGCAGAGCGTGGAGGAGATCACGGACCACATCTTGCGGCTGCTCGGCAAGCCGGAGAGCCTCAAGACCTATGTGCCGGACCGGCCGGGCCACGACCGCCGCTACCTACTGAACAGCGGCAAGATCCGCGCCGAACTCGGCTGGGCCCCCAGCGTCGACTTCGGCGAGGGGATGCGTCAGACCGTGGCATGGTACCAGGAGAACGAGCCGTGGTGGCGTCCGCTTAAGGAGCGCCTGGCCGTTCAGGAAGGCGCCTGGAGCAAGTAGCCAAGCTACAGAACAAGTGGCAGAAGCAAGGGCCGGATCCGCCAATCGGGGATGCGGCCCTTGCTCTTTCAGCATTGCGTACCGTTCACGGCACCGCCGCTTAGGCGCCGCCACTTCGGGGTAGAAACCGCCGTAGGTGGTTCGTATCTCGAGGGGAGTTCAATGCTGCGCGTGACCATTTTGAGTGATGGCGACACGGAGTACTGTGTGGACGTGTTCGGGAACTGGAGCATCTGAAGGCTGACTTCCCCGAGCTACGAGTGGGCCGAGGACTGATCGATCAGTAGCCGGATCTGGTGGGCCGGCTGGGCGTGGTGGCAAGTCCAGCCATCATCGTGAACGATCAGCTTGCCTTCCAGGGGCACCCGGACGAAGGGCGCCTGGCAACCTACTTTGAGAACCTCTGCGCCGGCCTCCACGACAATCCGAACGCCTACCCGTCGGACAACGAACGGGACCCGGAAGCTCGGAGCCGAAAAGGCTCGCCTGAGCCTCCATTCCAAGAGCCTGAAGCGGGCCAAAGACGCTATCCGCCGCCTCACTAGACGCAACCGGGGCGTGAGCCTCGAGCGCGTCCTGGAAGAACTCCGCCCGTTCACGAACGGATGGGTGGGCTACTTCTGGGTGGCCCGCACGCCCTCCGCGTTCGCGCAGTTGGACGAGTGGAGCCGACGCCGGCTGCGGTGCTGCCAGTGGAAACTCTGGAAGAAGCCGCGTCGGCGCTACCTGGAGCTGCGGAAGGCGGGAGTAGGACCGTGGCTGGCCGCAGGAGTGGCTTACGATGGGCCGGACCCTGGCGCGCTAGCGGGATGTCCCGCGATGACACGCGCGCTCGGCAACAAGAAGCTACAGGATCTCGGCTTCCACAGTCTCCATGAGAGATACACGGCGCTCGTGGAGAGCGCCCGTCAGCGTTTGGGACTGGTGTGAACCGCCCGGCACGCGCCCGATGCGGCACGAGGCTTCACCCAACCATTCCGCCGCCCAGGTCTCCGGACCCCGGCCGCGTTGCCCCAACCCGATGCTCAAAGCTCCGGCTCAAGGCGTGGAGACGTTACAGGCCCCTGGAGGTGTCAATTGACCGTGCAGGGGGTGGGTTCCTGGATCTGGGCAACCTCAGCAATTCTCACGAACAAGCCGGTAGCCTAGCGCCTAGTGCACGTGGTTCGCAGGAGACCGCAGGGGGGTCCATCCACCTGGCTGGACGTGGCGCGTCCCCCTTGGGAGCAC
>JANPLG010000436.1:0-6949 GCA_031426395.1 Actinomycetes bacterium | reverse complement strand
CCGGAGGAGATCCTGCAGCGGCTGTCCGAGCAGGCGCGCGGGAACATGGCGGACTTCATCGCCGTGGAGGAGGGCGGCGGGTTTCGGGTCGATCTGACGGCGGCGGAGGCGAGCGGGAAGCTGCGGCTGGTGCGGCGGCTGGGCTACGACCAGAAGGGGCGGCCCAGCATCGAGCTGTATGACGCGCAGGCGGCGCTGCTGGCGCTGGCGAAGCGGTATGGCCTCTTCCCGGAGCGGCAGGAGCTGAGCGGACCGGAGGGTGGGCCGATCTCCGTGGAGCAGGCGGTCACCGTGGGGCTGGAGGAGGACGACGCCGAGAGGCTGGCGCAGGTGGCGCAGATCCTGGCGGAGTGCGGGGCGCTGGTGCTAGATCCACGCGAGCGTCCTGCTACTTGCGAGTAGCAGTGCGGAGGTAGTCGCGGACCATGAGTGCGCATTGGCGACGCCGTGAACTCGCTGCGCTTCGGGATGAGCGAGGCGCTGAGAGAATGTAGCGCATGGCACCCCTGACAAAACTCGATGAAGGTGAATTCCGGTGAAGATACCCGCAGGCAAGCAAGAGGTTCACGCTGGCGGAATTGCCTTCGATGACTGCAGCGCAGATGGCCCTGGATATGGTTTCCGCATCTGGCCCGCAAGAGAGGATTACCTCAATGTTCCGGGTGGCATCAGCACGTGCAGCCACAACGAGCGGTGGTTGAGCGCGCAACAAAGGGTCGTCGCCAATGGCCTGGTGGGGATTGGTGCCGGTGGCAAGCATGCTTCTAACCACGCGGTTAGCGGCGGCAGTTCTCCCCCGAACCGCATACTCGAACGTTCGATCGGAGAACCACCACGGGAATAGTTCTCGGTCCCTCATGGTGCCGTGCACCTGCCGGGGATCGGCATGCAGACGGAGTGCCACCTCGATCAGATCTGTTTCATCGTGCTCGAGAGCGATACCGAGTAGCTGGTGAGGTGACAGGCCCAGAACAGGAAGTGAAGTGCGGCGAACCACAGCCTTGAGTGCGGGCATGTCCCCCTTGGAGATCGCTCTTCTCGCGTCGGCGCGGCTCCGAGCGACATGGAGCAAGCTAGCGCCTAGGATGACGCTGACCACTAGCAGGCCGGTGCTGACTGCGGCCCAGACCAGAGCTGGACGGACCGCGCCTTGAATGCGAAATGCATGGGTCATGGGTTGCGACGCTAGACGATGGGTGGCGGGAATGTGAGAGCGCGGCAACCAGCCGTAGTTTCGGGACGGAGGACGGGTTGGCAGGACTGGCGGAGGCGGTGCGTGACCGGCCGGAGCTGGCGCGGCTGCTCTCGCCGCGGCTGACGCGGTATGTGCGGCCTCAGGCAACGCCTGTGGTGCATGCGGTCACCGTGGGGCTGGAGGAGGACGACGCCGAGAGGCTGGCGCAGGTGGCGCAGATCCTGGCGGAGTGCGGGGCGCTGGTGGCGTGAATGTGCCGAGAGGTCCAACCGAGAACTAGCCTGCGTGCATTCACCTATTTGGTGGGTGGTTGGCACGAGGGAGACCAGTTGAATGGATGAGGCACGGCGCAATCGCATCAGCGTGGTGGGAGTGCTCGTCGTCGGAATGGTCCTGGGTGCGATCTTCGCCGCTGCGGTGCTCTGGATGCAACCGCCGAGGGGCACGGTGCGGGTTGAGTGGAATGCCGATGGAGCCATGAGCTTCAAGAACAATAGAGATGGCCCCTGGATCGTGACGCATGTCGTGGAGGTGGAAGGCGAGACGTTAGGTGCGGTAGCCGCACTGGAGCCGCCGCTGCTGCTGACCGAGTCCGGAAGACGGAGCTTCCCGGCAGACCAGGTGAAGCGCCTCAAGTGGCAAGAGCGCATACTCGGCGGCCCCGCGAATGCGCCAGCTGCAGGGACGCCGCTTTGTGCAGTGTTTGTCGAGGGAACGTATTCTCCGCGCGAGTAGCGCAGGTGGCGCGGATTCTGGCGGAGTGCGGGGCGCTGGGGCAATGGCATCGGGCAGAGGAGTAGCGCCTCAACGGCGTTGACTCAAGCTGAACGCAACGAGCGCGTACTTGGGGTTCGATGAAGCACTGATGAAGCGCTTGCCGCCTGGGTCCCAAACCACTGGTGATTTCCCCTCTTGGATTTCATGGATGTCGGGAGTGCCCCCGTTCAGCTGCAGCACCCTGATCCAGTCGTCCGATGCGATGCACAGGATGTTTGCGTCGGCCCAGACAAGTGCGGGCGAAACCGAGGGTTCCTCGTCTAGCGGCGATACCTTCTGGCAGACGGTCGATCCGCGCTTGATGAGCCACACGCCTTCATCGGTGAGAGCGTACACCTCGTTGGTCTTGGGCCTGTAAGTTACGGCTTTGACGGGAGCTTCGGATTTGCCGCAGTTCCAAGTGGAAGTGCAGGACCAGCGCCCGGTCACCAAGGCGTACTCGGTCACTTCGCCATTCTGCTGGCCTACAGCGAAGGACGTGCCCGCAGGGTGCCATGCGATCGACCAGATAGGTGACGACAGTGTTTTGCCGAGACCAGCATCCAGGGAGAACGCCGCCTTGTCCCCTCTTTTGGCGACGAGCAGCTCTTCTTTGGTTGAGCCGAACACCGCAAACGCCGGGTGACGTTGCGAAGGGACGAGGCTGACGAGCGGAAAGCCGAGAGGGATGGAGACACTCGGTCTACGACTGGACTCAACGATCACGTTGCGGTGACCTGCGCCGGTGTAGAATCGGCCCCACGAACTGGTTGCTAGCCACTGCTGGAAGAGGATTCTCAAGCCGTGGCGATCTATGCCATTCGCCTGAACCCTGAAGTGGTGGATCGACGAGGCACGGAAAAGCCGAATGCGATCCCCTTCTGCTTCGAAGTGCAGCACGGGATCGGTGCGAAGCTGGTGGAACGCCTTGAGGGTGAGATCTGCTGCGGACCAGGAGACTAGCTTCCCGGAGCGAGTGAGGGACCAAAGCTTGCGGCGTTGAGTATCCAGCTGCAGGTGAGCAATTGGTTCCGAGTTCTCTGGGCCAAGAGACCCAATCAACCATTTGGTTACTACATTTGGACTGGCTATCTCGCGCCTGGTGGGTGTGAAGGAAGTGATGGTCGGCCCCGCCGCCGCATGCCCCGGTGGCACGCTGGAACTCGCAATGAGCGCGCACCCTAAAGTGCAGGGAATGGCGACCAAGAGCCGCGGACGTAGCCGCAGACGCCAGTGCGGTGACTGCGGTGAGCGCGGGCGAAGGGAAGCAGCTGCCATTGGTGCCGGGGGTGTCCATCGATTACGGGATGGAACGGTTCAGGTGATCTTTCCAAGTGTGGGCTTGGTGCCCATCGAGACAATCGTCAAGCGGCTAAAGTTGCAGGACGGATCGTGGCGGAATGCGGGGCGCTGGTGGGGTGAGGTGAAGGTCTGTATTACTCCGGAGTGAAAGGTGACCCTTTGAGGTTCCCGCCGATGCCGCAGGATTCACCCGCTTCCCGTGTGAGACCGAGTTCTGAGATCAAGCTTTCCCCAGCGCAGTGGCGATGGGTTCATCGCCTCTATTGGGTGGACGTGGCGATGACTGCCGCTGGGCTGGCCTGGCTCGGGGTAGTCTTTCGAATGCGTCCGAACTGGGTGCTGCAGGACCCCGTGATGCTCCTGCCGATTCTCGCGGCAGTGCTGCTTTTGGGCGAGTTGCGCTTTCGAAAACGGTTTGGAATGCAGGGGAAGTTCTGGGTGGTTGGGACTTGCGGGGCGCTCAATGGCCACGTAGTTGGGAAGTGCCTGGCGACTGTGGAGAGGATGATCTACCCGTTCTAGTACAGTCCTACTGTGACTGATGGGTGAGGTGGCGGAGTGAGACTGGCGGAAGCGGTGCGTGACCGGCCGGAGCTGGCGCGGCTGCTCTCGCCACGGCTGACGCGGTATGTGCCGCACCGGCCGACGCCGCGGCAGGCGGCGTTCCTGCTGTTGCCGCACCTGGAGGCGCTGTATGGCGGCGCGGCGGGGGGCGGGAAGAGCGACGCGCTGCTGATGGGGGCGCTGCAGTATGTGGACGTGCCGGGCTACGCGGCGCTGCTGCTGCGGCGGACCTACGCGGACCTCTCGCTGCCGGGGGCGCTGATGGAGCGGGCGGAGGCGTGGCTCTCCCCCACCGACGCGAGGTGGGACGACCGGAAGAAGACGTGGCGCTTCCCCAGCGGGGCGACGGTGACCTTCGGCTACCTGGAGAACGAGCGGGACAAGTACCGCTACCAGGGGGCGGAGCTGCAGTACATCGGCTTCGACGAGCTGACGCAGTTCAGCGAGACGCAGTACCGCTACCTGCTCTCCCGCGTGCGGCGGCTGAAGGGATCGGCGGTGCCGCTGCGGGTGCGGTCCGCGTCCAATCCCGGGGGCGCGGGGCACGAGTGGGTGAAGGGGCGGTTTGTGCAGGGGTTGGGGGTTGGGGGTCGGGGGCTGGAGGTTCCGGGAACAGAGGACTCCCCCACCCTGCGGCGGATCTTTGTGCCGGCGCGGCTGGCGGACAACCCGCATCTGGACGCGGGGGAGTACGAGCGGGCGCTCTCCGAGCTGGACCCGGTGACGCGGAAGCAGCTGCTGGACGGGGACTGGACGGTGCGGACGGAGCTGGGCTTCTTCCGGCGGGAGTGGTTCCCGGTGGTGGAGCGGGCGCCGGAGGGCTTGCGGTGGGTGCGGTTCTGGGACGCGGCGGCGAAGGCGAACCTGCGGAGCTGCTACTGGGCGGGGGCGAAGGTGGGCCTGGGGGCGGACGGCCGCTACTGGATTGGGGACATGGTGCGGGGGCGGTGGGAGTATCCGGAGGCGAAGCGGGTGATCCTGCAGACGGCGGCGGCGGATGGCCGGGGGGTGGCGCTGGGGATCGAGGACAGCAGCAGCGGGACGGCGGTGCTGCAGGACCTGCGGAGGGACCCCTCGGCGGGCGGGTTGCAGGTGTGGCCGGTGACGGTGACGCAGGACAAGGTGACGCGGGCGGCGCCGTGGGCGAGCCGGGCGCACGGGGGGCTGGTCAGCCTGGTGAGCGGGGCGTGGGTGGGAGCGTTTCTGGATGAGCTGGACGGCTTCCCCAGCGCGGGGGTGCCGGACGACCAGGTGGACGCGGTGAGCGGGGCGTATCAGATGCTGGCGGGGAAGCGGCGGCTGCGGTTCCTGTGAGGGGCAACTAATGCCGCCCGTGAGGGTCCCAACATCCCAAGGTGAAAATGCCGACATCGCACACGGAGTAGCGAGGCGTCAGAATGACTCACGGGGTTAGCGCGTGGCAACTGCCCTCGAAGCGAGAAGAGATGGGGACGAAAGGCTATGCGTCACATTGCCGGTTTAATATGCGTCCTTTGTTGGACAGCGATAATCGCTTCTCCTTCCGAAAGCAACCCTGCACGGGTCATCCGCGTTGAGGCGCAAATTGACCCGAAAGCAAGGGACATCTTAAGGAGCCTGCCGTTCAACAAGAGAAGTGCGGTCAGACTGCCAACGGGCGGCTGGATAATTGCATTCAGTTCTGACGACGATCCCGAGTTTAAGAAGCAGGTTGTATGTCTTACCAGCGACGGAAAGATGAAGTCGAGCATTCAGATCGACACCCCGCCACTTATCGATCTCGGGCTTTGCCTAGGAGAGTCGCCGCGTCAAGTAAACCTCGTTGTGTTGATCGGAAGTTACACGGTGCAACTACACCAGCTTGAGATTGAGAATCATTCTATAACGCGCCGGAAGAGCAGTAGAGCTTTGATATATATCTGTCGTCGATTTACGAACAAGGTCTCCGGCGTCGCTGTGACCCGTTGTGCAGGCGAACTCTACCTGCAAATGCTCATCTACAATATAGTCCGGAAGGGGGACCCTAATGATCCCAAGAACTACGACTATCGAACGCTCTGGCTGCGTCTACGAAGCGGAGTGTTCGAAGAGATCGCCTCTACCCGCGTGAATGGCCCGGAAAGTGCCGGGCCACCACAACTGTTCCCGGTCGGTAACGACTTGCTATGGGCAATCTCGACAAATTGCATGTTCGCGCTCGATTACAGATCGTCGGACCGACCTTCGGCTCAAGTGGATCTTCAGCAAGTACGAAGAGGGGAAGGCCCCGTCTGGCTATTCCATAGCCAGGATGACAAGGGGGAGGCACATGAACTTGTGTTTGATCGCAACGGGGCTTCCAGAACAGTTAGCTTGAAATCGGATGGCGCAGTTGGGGTGCGAGTGTGGGCTGATCCTGCGAATCTCGACGGGTGGGTCGTACTCACTATGGAACTTAACGAGAAGGCCCTCTCTGTCCTGGTGGTTTAGGGGGGCCATGAGCCGTGACAACGTGAATTGGCTGATGACGAGACGCCTGGGCGTTGCCAATTGCTTCGGAAGAGCGTCTCGCGGGAGCGGGACGCCTTTCTTGTTTTCTGGGTGAGGAATGGATGACGAAGCGCTCGCTGAGGGCACGAATCGGGGCGGCGGCGCGGGCCTTCAAGGCGGGGCTGCCGTTCCATGGGCGCAGCGACGGCGGCGGCTTCCTCTCCTCCTGGAGGGCGGGCACGCTGCCGGGGAGCGCCGTGGACTGGGAGCGGGAGGCGGGCGACCCCACGGAGAACGGCGCGGTGGCGGTCTGCCTGGGGTGGATCGGGGACAACTTCCCGGAGCCGAGCCTCTGCGTGGAGCGGACAGACGCGGAGCGGCCCGCGGAGCGGGTGCACGGCCACGCGCTGCTGCGGCTGCTGGAGAACCCGAACCCGTACTACGACGGGGACGCGCTGCTCTCCGCGACGGCGATGAGCTACGCGGCGTGGGGCAACGCCTACTGGTACAAGGGGCGGAACGCGGCGGGGCGGGTGACGGAGCTGTGGTACGTTCCCCACTGGCAGGTGCGGCCATGCTGGGGCGAGGGGGAGTTCCTCTCCGGCTTCGAGTACCGGGTGGACGGAGTGACCCATCGGTGGCGGCCGGAGGACGTGGTCCACTTCCGCTTCGGGTTCGACCGGC